>CAMWUK010000057.1 GCA_947177415.1 uncultured Clostridiaceae bacterium | reverse complement strand
TATATTTCTTTACAAGCAAGCTTGCACGAAATATAGCCGTTTGTCAGGACTTTCAGCGTAAATTTTACAATGTTTATGCCCCCTTCGCCGAAGGCGAATATTCATGGGCTTAAACGTAACTGTTCATGGTTCTGAACAGTTACAAATTGTTAAGAAAACAAAGAATAATTGACAGCAAAGAAAATACCATTTGTTTTGCTGCCTATTTTATTTTGTCTGGGGGGAATATGTATTATGGGTCAAAGTGAAGATTGTATATTTCCTATAGAGGATGCACTTGAGATGATTCTTATATTTGATAAAACAGGGAAAATATCTTATGCAAATGCTATAGCAAGACAGAGGTTGGAATACAAAGAAGATAAAGATGATTTATATGGCAAATATATTAGTGATATATTTCCTAATACTTTTAAGAATTGCGAAGATGGTTTTGAAACAGATTATCCATTTGGATGTGAACCACAAAATCTTGTGGCATATCGTAAGAATCTTACTTGTTTTCCAGTAGAAGCGAGGATTATGAATAGTAATAAGGATGCCGATATATATATATGTATGGCCAATGACATACTGGAAAAGGAATTTCTAAGCAGGGAAATAGAACAGGTCAAACAAGAAGCACAGCAAGCTATGAAGGTAAAGTCTGAATTTGTTGCCAATGTTACACATGAACTGAGAACTCCAGTAAATGGTGTGCTTGGTAATGTAAGAGAATTGCTGAGTGAGAAAAGAGATGATCGGACAGAACGCTCTTTACACTTAATAGAACGATGTTGTGATGACATGAACAAAATCATTAATAATATTCTGGATTTTTCAAAGTTGGAAGCTGGGAAATTTTCTTTGGAACCACGTAAGTTTGATTTTAGAAATATGTTGAATTATGTGAAAGAGAACCATATCAATAAGATTACAGAAAAAGGTCTGGGATTTTTTATGACGGTATCACCTAAGATACCAGAATACATTATTGGTGACGAATTACGAATTGTACAGATTCTCAATAATCTTATATCTAATGCACAGAAGTTTACTTCTTTAGGTAAAATTACAGTTGAGGTGCTTAGAACGGCTCAGGTAAATGATAGGATAGAATTATTTTTTATTGTATCAGATACAGGAATAGGAATTGAAAAAGCAGATAGAGATAAACTGTTTCAGAGTTTTTCCCAGGTAGATGCATCTATTTCCAGAAAATATGGGGGTACAGGTCTGGGTTTGAATATTTGTAAACAACTGGTAGAGCTGATGGGTGGCAGAATTGAGGTGGAGAGTGAGAAGGACAGAGGAAGTACTTTTTCCTTTTCTATATGGGTTGAACTTTGTGAAGGAGAAGATAATACTCCACTGCAGCCAGATGAAAAACACGAACCTTTTATTACTGCTTCAACAGCTGCTATTTCTATGGATGAGGAAAGACAGGAAGCTGAGAATATGAGAAAATATGGCACACCAGAAAATCTGGAGAACCTTAAAAAAAACCTGTCAAAGCTGATTCTTTGTGTGGAGCTGGAAAACTGGGAAAAAGCGGAGATGTTTATGGATACAATCAAACAGTTGACAGAAGGGGCACCACAAGAAGTAAGCCGTCTGGTTTTGAGATTAAAAATGGCAATTCAAAAAGAAAATTATGACAAAGTAATTGCCGGATATGAGGCACTGAATAACTGCTTGTAATCAGAGGGGAGGTGTAATATATGGTTTATGGTAATAAGGATATGGATGATGGAAAGATTCTTATTATAGATGATGTGGAAATGAACAGGGTGGTTTTGGGAGAAATTATAAAAAATATGGGCTATTATCCCATTTTCGCAGAGAATGGGGAAGAAGCTCTGGAAATTATGAAAAAAAGTTATCCACAACTGATTTTAACAGATATTTCCATGCCTGGCATTGATGGTTATGAGTTATGTAAGATTGTAAAAGAAAATGAAAAAACAAGGGATATTCCTGTTGTCTTTATTTCTGCATTTGATGATCCAAGAGATATCATAGAGGGATTTACTCTTGGAGGTGAAGATTATATTACAAAACCATTTATACCTGAAATTGTAAAGGCACGTGTAGGAGTCCGTCTTCGTTTGTATGAAGCAAATAGAGATCTTATGCAGATGAATAGAAGGCTTCAGATATCTGTTAATGAGCAGCTTAGACAGATGGAATTGGAAAAAAAGAATATATTGTATGCTTTGGCGAATATTGCGGCACAAAATGCTTGTTATGAGCCAGAGCACATGAAAAGACTTGGAACCAATTGTAGGATATTGGCACAAGGGATGCAGCTTTCTCCATTATTTGAGGGGAAGATTTCGGATACCTATATTGAAACAATAGAGTTAGCAGCACCTCTTTCTGATATAGGAAATATTGGGGTTTCCACAGAAATTTTACAGAAGAAAGCAGATTTAACACAAGAGGAGATTGCGGTAAAACAAAGTCATACCAGTATAGGGGCAAAGTTTTTAGGTGATCTTTATGTTAATAATGATTATAATGATTTTATCAGTACTTCGATTGATATTGCTCATTATCATCATGAAAATTGGGATGGAAGCGGATATCCTGAAGGTTTAAAAGGGGATGCTATTCCACTTGCGGCACAGATTGTTTCTGTAATGGAAGAATATTGTACATTGACAGAGAATACATGTAGCAGGGAAGAAGCTCTTGAGATTATGAGTAAGGAATCGGGGGTGAAGTTTAATCCTGATATTTATAATATATGTTATAAAATATCGCGTCAATTATGCTAATTTCGTGTCACATATTGTGACATAATGAAAAAGTGATTCTACTTTGACGGGAGGAATGAAGTTTTGATAACAGATGAGGAGTTTAGAAGAATAGTAGTTTTTGTAAAACAACGTTATGGCATAGATTTAAGCCAGAAAAAGGTAATTGTAAATGGACGGTTGGAGAATTATATCCGGACAAACAACTGGACAGATTTTAATCAGTTTATGGATGCTGTAGAACATGATCAAACTGGTGTTCAGGAAAAAATGTTAGTAAATTTCGTGACAACAAATCATACATATTTTATGAGGGAATTTGAACATTTTGATTATTTCAGAGGTGTAGTTCTTCCATGGCTGAAAAGGAAGGAAAGTGGAAAAGGAGAGTTACGTATCTGGTGTGGAGCAGCTTCCACAGGTGAAGAGCCGTATATGATAGCCATGGTTTTGGCGGATTTTTTCGGACTTGAACGTGACCGGTGGGATACAAGAATATTGGCAACAGATATATCTACAAAAGCATTGCAACAGGCGATAGAGGGTGTTTATACAGGTGAACAACTGAAAAATGTTCCTGAACAGTGGAAAAAACATTTTTTTAAGGTTGTTGCTGGAACCAATCAGTATGTGGTAAAAGAAGATTTGAAACGTGAGGTTATTTTTCGCCAGTTTAATCTGATGGATCCATTTCCTTTTAAGAAAAGAATGCATACTATATTTTTACGTAATGTTATGATATATTTTGATAAGGAAACAAAACAGGAGTTGCTTAGAAAAGTATATGATTATCTGGAACCGGGAGGTTATCTGTTTATAGGAACTACGGAGACTCTCGATAGGAGTAGTGTGCCTTTTCAGATTATCCAGCCATCAATATTTAGAAAAAAGGAATAGATTTAGGGAAAAGGAAGAGATTAATCTATGAGACCAATTAGAGTTTTGATAGTAGAAGATTCCATTGTATTCAGGGAATTATTAGTTCAGAATTTGAGCAAAGATCCTGCAATACAGGTTGTGGGGACTGCAAGAGATCCCTTTGAGGCAAGAGATGCAATTTTAGCATACAAGCCAGATGTTATGACACTAGATGTGGAATTACCAAGAATGAATGGAATTGAATTTTTAAGAAAACTTATTCCACAATATCCACTTCCGGTTGTAGTTATCAGTTCTCTAAGTGATAAGGTATTTGATGCACTAAATGCAGGAGCGGTGGATTTTGTTGCAAAACCCGCTGTATCCAGCAGATTACAGTTAGAGGATTTTATTAAAAATGAACTTTTGGTAAAAATTAAGATTGCGTCTACTGCTAAAATTAGTAATATAAAAAAGATGGTTATGTCTGGGGAAGAACAGCATCTTTCGGTGAAAAAGAATGATTTTCTTGTGGCAATTGGAGCTTCTACAGGTGGTACAGAAGCTATTCTTGCTGTTGTAAAGGAATTTGGAACAGATATTCCGGGAATTGTAGTTGTACAACATATGCCACCTGGCTTTACGCAAATGTATGCAAAGAGGCTGAATGACCAGTGCCGGATTCATGTGAAGGAAGCAGAGACGGGAGACAGACTAATGCCGGGACACATGTTGATTGCTCCAGGAGGAGACAGACACATGCGTCTTGTAAAGCTAAATGGAACTTACCAAGTGGAAATAAGATCAGGACCAAAGGTAAATGGACATTGCCCATCTGTGGATGTACTTTTTGAATCTGTTGCGAAAGTGGCAGGCTCTAATGCAGTAGGAATTATTTTAACTGGAATGGGCGGTGATGGTGCAAAGGGGTTACTGGCAATGAGAAATGCTGGTGCAAAAACCATTGGACAGGATGAATCCACTTGTGTAGTTTATGGAATGCCTAAGGTTGCTTACGATTTAGGGGCAGTACAGTATCAGGAGAAATTGTCCGATATTCCTAGAAGGACATATTCTATATTAAATAAAATGTAAAGGAGAGAGAATATGAAGATTCTATTGGCAGAAGATGATTTTGTAACAAGAAAATTTATGATGAATTTCCTGTCAAAGTATGGTGAATGTGATGTAACTGTTGATGGAATGGAAGCAGTAGACGCATTTATGATGGCTTTGGAGGATGGAGAGCCTTATGACTTGGTATGTCTTGATATTATGATGCCAGTTATGGACGGATATCAGTCTCTTGTGGGTATCCGTAATTTAGAGAAACAGAGAAATATTCCTGAGGATAAGGCTGTAAAGGTTATTATGACAACCGCCCTGAATGATGAAGAGAATGTCAAGATGGCATTTGAATTGGGATGTACTATTTATTCTGGTAAACCTATTAATCAAGAACGGTTTGAGCAGGCATTGAAAAAACTGAATCTTATCTAAATATATTACAAGATAAAATATAGATTCAAGTAGTTTATGGTTGTAAAGAATAAGTTGGGTAACAGGTCAGCCCTTGGTTGAACTGTTGCTAAGTTGGAATTCAGGAAGGAAAGGAGAAGGATATGGCTGAAGAATTTAATACAGAAGGCATGCTTGACATATATTTGTTCGAAAACCAGCAATTATTAGAACAGCTTCAAGAGATAGTTTTGGAACAGAAGGATGCGGAATGTTTTGACGAAGACAGCATAAATGAAATATTCAGAACCATGCATACCATAAAGGGTTCATCGGGTATCATGATGTTCGATAATATAACGGCTGTATCGCATAAACTAGAGGATATCTTTTATTATTTAAGAGAGTCCCATCCCGATAATGTACCACATGTGGAATTGGTAGAGCATGTATTAGATGTAGAAGATTTTATTTCTGTTGAATTGGAAAAAATACAGGCTGGTGATATGCCAGATGGTGATTCCAGCGGAATTATAGCAAAACTTGATAAGTTTTTGAAAAAAATTAAAAAAGGAACAGCAAAAGGAGGAAAAGAGTCTTCATCAGAAAATGTTCATGAAGAACCTAAGCAGTTTTATATTGCTCCAGTTGCAACGAATGCTAGTCACTTCTACAAAATTTATATGCATTTTTATCCAGGAACAGAAATGGCGAATATTCATGCCTATAAAACAGTTTATGCCTTAAAGGAAATTGCAGAAGATTTATTATATTATCCAGAAGATATTATTTCAGATGAAAGCAGTTCAGAAGTTATCTTACAAGATGGTTTCCGGATGCTTCTGCAGGCACAATGTACAGAAGAGGAAATACGCAATATTATTAATGTTGGGTATGATGTTGAAAAGGTAGAAATTTTTGAATGTAAGGCAGAAGAGTTTCTGCAAGGATTCGATTTTGGAGATCATTCTGTACAGATTGATTTGGAATCCAGCGTAGAGGAGATAGAAACAACTGTTCAAGCCGCAGATATAAAGGAAAGTGAAGAGGAGAAAAAGCCGGAAAAAGCGAAGATTGCACCTGGTGATTTCGTAATCAAATCAAGAGAACCAGGTAAGCAGAAAAAATTAGCTAAGGATAAGGCAAAGACAGAGAAAGCTTCCTTTATTAGTGTCAATGTAAAAAAGATGGATCAATTAATGGATTTAATTGGAGAATTGGTTATTTCTGAGTCGGTAGTTTTACAAAATCCAGACTTAAAAGTGCCAGGATTGAATCTTACTAACTTTAATAAAGCGGCAGCTCAGTTGTCTAAGATTTCTACAGATTTGCAGAATGTGATTATGTCTATGAGAATGGTTCCACTGACTAATACCTTCCAGAAAATGAACCGTATTGTCTTTGATGTATCAAGAAAATTGGGTAAAGAAGTTGAATTTCAAATGGTTGGAGAGCAGACTGAGGTAGATAAGAATATCATTGAACACATTTCTGACCCATTGATGCATATAGTAAGAAATTCTGTGGATCATGGCATTGAGAGCAGGGAAGAGCGTATGGAAAGTGGTAAGCCAGAAAAAGGCAGAGTTACCCTTTCGGCAAAGACAGAAGCAGGTAAGGTATGGATTAGTGTAGAAGATGATGGAAAAGGTCTTAACAGAGATAAGATACTTGCTAAAGCAAAGAAACAAGGTTTATTAGATGAAAGCAGGACAGAGGAGTCTTACACAGATAAAGAGGTGTATCAGTTTATTACATTGCCAGGTTTCTCTACAAATGAGGAGGTTACAGAATATTCTGGGCGAGGTGTCGGCATGGATGTTGTTATTCAGAACATTCAGTCAATAGGTGGGACACTGGATATTGATAGCAGCCCAGGGGTGGGTAGCATCATGAGCCTAAAGATTCCTCTGACTCTGGCAATTATTAATGGTATTGTTATGGAGACAGGAACATCCTCTTTTGTTATGGAAACTGGTGTAATCAAACAGTTTGTCAGCGTGAAAGAGGATATGATGATTCATGAACCAAATGGGGATGAATATGTTATGATACGAGGAGAATGTTTCCCTGTTATCCGGCTTGGAGAATGGTATGGATTAAAGGATTATCAGAAATCTATTGAAAATGGAATTATGATGATTCTTGAAGTCGAAGATAAGAAAATTTGTCTCTTTGTTGATAAGCTCATTGGCGAACAGGAGATTGTTGTGAAACCGATTCCGTCCTATATCAAAAAAGTCAAAGGCTTGTCGGGCTGTACACAGTTAGGCGATGGAAGTATTGCTTTGATATTAGATCCAGGTGGAATGGTGGATTAAGAGTAAACTGTGAAGAAAATATAACGGAACAGTTACGACTAAAATATAGAAAGGAACGGTGTCTAGATGGAAGAAACGAACACACAGAACAAGGTGGTGGAAGAAGTTCATGATATTGCAGATAACCAGAATATGCAAATCGGCAAGTACATGACCTTTAAGTCGGGAAATGAATACTTCGGCTTGGAAATTCAATATGTTATTGAAATTATACAATTACAGGCAATAACGTTGATTCCCGAAACAGAAGATTATATTAGAGGTATTATTAACCTAAGAGGGAAAGTTATTCCTGTTATTGATGTCCGATTGCGGTTTAAACAGAAACCATTTGAATACAATGATAGAACTTGTATTATTGTTATTAATGTCAAATCTACAGTGGTTGGACTAATTGTAGAGAAGATTGCAGAAGTGGTTGAGATTAAGAAAGAAAATATACTGCCACCGCCAAAGATAGGACATACCGAAAAAATACAAAATAAGTATGTATATGGTATTGGCAAGGTAGGTGATTCTGTAAAATTATTGTTAGATCCTGATAAATTACTAAATGATGAGGATTTAACAGTTCTTGAGCAGGTAAATGACATAAATAATGAAGAAGAATGAGGAGGATATATAAATGAGAAATTTAAAAATTAGAACAAGAATGATTTTGGCTTTTGCCGTTCCTGTTGTACTAACAATTATTAATGTAATACTTGGAGAGCTTACAGCAAAGGGAGTTGTTAATGCGTCTAATGCAGATTCCTATTTATCAAATGCAACTATTTTCAGCTCTGTAATAGCTGCAATATCTGTTTTGGTTATGGTTGTACTTGGAGCATCCTTAATTAAATCCATTATGGTTCCTCTAAGAAGATTGACTGAAATTACTAAGGATATTGCGAAAGGACGTATTGATATCCAATTAACAAAGCATGGAAGTGATGAATTTGCTGATTTGGTGGATGAATTCCAAAAAATGGTTGATAATACAAAGTATCAGTCAGAGATTTTACAAGAGGTAGCAAATGGAAATCTGACAGTTACTGTTACTCCAAGATCTCCAGAGGATGTGCTTAGTAATTCCTTAAAGAAGTTGGTAGAGGATAACCTTCATGCATTATCTAATATTAGTGATGCAGGTTCACAAGTTACTATTAGTTCATCACAGGTTGCAAGTGCAAGCCAGGATCTTGCACAAGGTTCTACAGAACAGGCAAGTGCTATTGAACAGATTACAGCATCTATTGATGAGATTGCAGAAGAGACAAAACAGAATGCAAAACAGGCAAATTCAGCTGCTGGTTTGGTAGCTAAAGCAATTGAAGATGTAAGACAAGGAAATCAGCAGATGCAGGATATGATGAGTGCTATGGCAGATATCAATAAAGCATCTGAAAGTATTTCTAAGATTATTAAAACCATTGATGACATTGCATTCCAGACCAATATCCTTTCTTTGAATGCGGCTGTTGAAGCTGCAAGAGCAGGTGAAGCAGGAAAAGGATTTGCTGTTGTAGCAGAAGAAGTTAGAAGCCTTGCTGTTAAAAGTGCGGCTGCATCAGCAGAGACTGCTGAATTGATTGAGGATTCTATTGTAAAAGTTAATTCTGGATCTAAGATTGCAGATGATACAGCAAAGGCTTTGGAAGAGATTACCAAAGTAGTACAAGAGAGTGAAGTAATTATTAATGGTATAGCAGAGACTTCTAATTATCAGGCAACTGCAGTAGCCCAGATTGAGCAGGCAATTACACAAGTTTCACAAGTAGTGCAGACGAACTCTGCTACCAGCCAGGAATGTGCAGCAGCAAGTGCAGAATTGTCTAACCAGGCTTCCAGAATGAGAGAAATGCTTTCTTCATACCGTTTAGGAAATTCAAATTCTTCCTATAGAAATTCATTCTCCCATTCTCATAATTCATTCTCAAATCCTAATGAACAAGTCATTTCTTTAGGTGATGGTTTTGATAAATATTAAGATATAAATGATAAATGGCAGCACAGGAGCAATAGTTCCTGTGCTGTTTTGGTTCGCCCAGCATGGGTGTAATCTAATCGGTGTAAGTCCGTAAAGTGACCTAATAGTGGGAAGCTTACAGTCAATGGAAAGAGTGTCCATTGTGAGGTAGAATTTGAAGGAAGCCGGATGGCAGAGCTCTGATCTGACGGACAGAAATCACATATAAGGCTTGGCACATAGCTTGACAGCAAGTGTCAAGCTTGTGAGTGAACAGTAACCTAAAACATACATAATAGGTCTGTAGTCACAAAAAATTTATAGAATAGGAGTTAGGAGTATGTTATAATGGTTCTTAAGAAAATACAAAAGATGCAAAGGGGAATTTTATATGACAGAAGAATCCAAAAGGAAACTGGCATCTATTTTTGATGAAAGCTTAGAATATCCTGTTATTGAGAGAGAGGTACTGCCAGAGAAAATCGTTTGCCCGGATTGTGGTGGTATTACTTATGAAGGGTTAGATTTGTGTCATCGTTGTGGTGGACTTCTAATTAATGATAATTGAGAGTTACGTTTAATATTTATAAATACGAGAATAAAGGGAGGAAAACCATGAAACCTTGGGAAGTATATTTTAGAGAAGTAGAGCCTTATGTGGCAGGTGAGCAGCCAAAGCTTACCAGTATGATTAAGTTAAATACGAATGAGAATCCATATCCCCCAGCACCAGATGTGATAGATGCAATCAGGGAAATGAATATGGAACGGTTGAAATTGTATCCGGATCCTGTTTGTGAAGAGTTGATAACAGCCATAGCTGATACATACGAAGTTTCCGCAGAACAGGTATTTGTAGGTGTAGGTTCTGATGATGTGTTAGGAATGGCTTTTTTGACATTTTTTAATTCTCCAAAGCCGGTTTTATTTCCGGATATTACTTACTCTTTTTATGATGTGTGGGCTAAATTATTTCAAATTCCATATAGACAGCCTGCACTAGATGAGAATTACCATATCCAAAAAGAAGATTATTATGAAGAAAATGGAGGAGTAGTGCTTGCTAATCCAAATGCACCAACTTCTATTTATGAAGATTTACATTTTATTAGAGACATTATAGAACATAATCAGGATGTAGTTGTTATTGTAGATGAGGCATATATTGATTTTGGAGGAACTTCGGCTATAGAGCTGGTGAAAGAGTATAAGAATTTATTAGTAGTACAGACCTATTCCAAGTCCCGTTCCCTGGCAGGCATGAGAATAGGCTATGCCATTGGAGATCCTGGTCTGATACAGGCAATGCAAAATGTTAAATATTCTTATAATTCGTACACGATGAACCAAACTTCTATTGTCGCCGGTGTGGCATCTATGAAGGCAAAACAATATTTTGAAGAATGCCGGAATAAAATTATGGATACAAGGGAATGGACAAAAAAAGAGTTAGCAAATTTAGGATTTTCTTTTCCGGATTCTATGACAAACTTTCTATTTGTTACACATGAATCTGTTCCAGCGAAAGATTTGTTTGAAGCTCTCCGCAAAGAAAATATTTTTGTACGTTATTTTAATAAGCCAAGATTGGATAATCACCTTCGCATTACCATTGGTACAAAAGAAGAAATGATAAAATTAATTACATTTCTTCATAGTTATCTAAAAGGTAACTGTTCAGAACATACTCGAGGATTTGCTTGACAAATCCGAGTTTTACAAGATTTTAGCCCTTCGCTTTGCGAATTTTTATGGGCTAAAATCCCGTATCTGTTCAGGTACTGAACAGATACTCTAAAAAAATAAGAATTAGTCTGTTTTCACAAGTAGGACTGGAAAAGGTGAAAAAATTTATGTATAATAGTAGGGAAGAAGTACCTGAAAATATAAAAGAAAAGGGGAAGAAAGATGAAGATATTAATAGCAGAAGATGATTTTGCAAGTAGAAAGTTTATGCTTAAATTTTTATCAAAATATGGAGAATGTGATGTAACAGTAGATGGTTTGGAAGCAGTAGATGCGTTTACTATGGCATTGGATGCAGGAGATGGATATGATTTGGTTTGTCTGGATATCATGATGCCGGAATTAGATGGATATCAGGCATTAAAACAGATGCGTGAGTATGAAAAGGAGAAAGGAATTTCTGAGGAGCAGGGAGCTAAAATTATTATGACAACTGCCCTTAATGAAGGACGTAATGTGACAAAAGCATTTGAATATGGATGTGTTGCGTATGCTGGAAAACCAATTGACCAAGATAAGTTTGAGAATGAACTTCGTAAGTTAGAATTGATTGATTAATCGTAACTGTTCAGAACATACTCGAGGATTTGCTTGACAAATCCGAGTTTTACAAGATTTTAGCCCTTCGCTTTGCGAATTTTTATGGGCTAAAATCTCGTATCTGTTCATGTACTGAACAGATACGATTAATCCATATAATACGACAGATAAGCTGCTCTTGCAGTGGAATGAAAGCTGTTATGAAGGAGGACAAGAGTATGATTGCTAGAAAGGGAAGGATTATTATGAAGAATAAGCCAAATGTAACAGATTTGGCAGGCGAGAAAGTAATGGTAGATTTTGCACAAGGTAAGTATTTTATGCTAAAAGGGGTAGGTAATGATATTTGGGAGATGCTGGAAGATGGAATTACAGTAGATAACATTATTCATAAATTATTAGAGGAATATGATGTGGAAGAGAAACAATGTGAGGAATCCACAATGAAGTTTTTAGAGCAATTAGAGGAAATTGGCTTTATTGAGGGAATTGCATGAACATATTAGGTTTTTTGAAGCACAATAAAAATAAGAGAATTACCATAGAAGCCTGGATTTTTTGCATGTATTATCGTATGATTGTGTTTTCGATACCTATGAAGTACTTAGAAAAGAAATTTGGAGTAAGAGATGAAGAAAGCTCTGCAGAAGGAACCAAAAGGGATTATTATTGGGCGGTTCGTGTAAGTAAAGAAGTAAACCGGATTGCAGATAAGACACCTTGGGATAGTAAGTGTCTGGTACGTGCATTGACAGCACAACGGATTTTGAAAAGAAGAGATGTTGCAACAACTCTCTATCTAGGCGTTGGGACAGATGACAATAAGAAAATGATTGCACATGCATGGTTAAGATGTGGTTCGTTTTATGTTACAGGCGGAACAGGTGAAGGATATGCCATGGTTGCAAAGTTTAAAATGTAATTTTGCACCATGGCTTTCATTTATAGTGGTAATAAGTGAGGAAAAAGAGATGAAAAAGATTATAAGATATATCATGGTATTTGGTGTGGTATGTATCTGTATAGGTTTTTCTTATCATATAACAGTATATGGGGCAGAAAATAAGGTGATTTTACTAGATTCCTACAAAGTTTCAAAAGGTGATTTTACAGCAGGAACTTCTGCTACAATTAGTTTTTGGATAAAAAATGCCAGCAAAAGCCATGCAATTAAAGGCGTTGTGATTGAATATTATTCAGAAAGTCTAACACCTGTTTATAAAGAGGATAATCAGGAGTATGTAGACCATATTTCCCCGGGACAAAAGGTTGAAGTACAATTTGATGTGGATTTACCAAGTGTAGTAGAAGGGGAAAAAGTGGGATTGGATCTGAAGATAAAAGGAATTTTTGAAGGAGAGGAAGGGGAAAGTGAGAACAATATGTCAGTGTCTATTCCCATTCAGCAAAGTAGTGAATTTGTAGTAAATAATGTTTCTATAGCGGACTCTGCAGTAGTGGGTTCAAAAGCATTGATTAGTATTAGCTATTCCAATCAATCGGATTCGGCAATTAAAGATGTGGTACTTCATATAGAGGGAGATATTTTAGAGGAACAAAAAGAAGTCAAAATTGGCAATATGGAATCTGGGGCATCACAGTACCAAGATGTTTATATAGAGTTTAACAATGAAGGAGAAAAGACGATTATTTTGTCTATTACATATTTGGACAGCAAAGGAAAAGAAGTAGAAAAGGAAATTACAACAGAGACTGTTAATGTAATTGGTATAAAACACACTACACCAGCATCTGATCAGCAGACACAAAGAGAAAATGATGATTTATTAGAAAAATTAGAGAAAGTAGTTGTCTTAGGCTTGATATGTGTAGTAGGTGCTGCGATTGTATGGAACTTAACAAGAAAGAAGGAGTAGAAAGAAGGTTACAAAATGGAGATGAAAGTAAACATAAAACGTTGTTTTTATGAATTATGGAAAAAAAGAAATATCATTATTTTGACAGTTATCTTTAGTATTCTTGTGGGTGTTTATATGATGTTAAATGTAGATGAAGTAGGCAATTACACGGCTACAACATCTATATATAGTGTAGTATATGGTTCTTATGATGAAACAGTAACAGAACAGACTAATTTGGCAGAATTTTCTGCTATTGTGGGAAGTTCTAATGTGGCAAGACGTGCGGCGACTATGTTAGATAATGAATATATTAATGAAAAATATATACAAGATATGTTTTCTATTGATGTAAATGGAAATATTTTATATGTGCGTTCTTATGCTTATGATGCAGAACTTGCAGTTAATGTGGCAAATGCAGTTGCGGAAGCTTTTGTGGTGGAATATAAGAATTTGACTGGGGCAGAAAACATTCAGGTGTTTGAGAAAGCACAACAGGCAGAGCGTTATGGAGGAGATAATAACAATAAGAAAATGACTATGATTATTTATACAGGTGTAGGTTTTTTTCTAGTTTGTTTTATTATTATTATCCAAGTGATTTTTTCTGCAAAGATACAAGATTTTTCAGAATGTAATATGGATGGAAATATAGAAATACTGGCTGTAATTCCAGAAGGAGAGGTGGAAAAATGAAGCAGGAAAAAATAAAGCTCTCTTTCTTTACAGACAGACAAAGAATAGATGCTTTTGATAATGTGGTGGTAAAAGTACATTTACAAAAGCAAAAGAAAAATCAAAAGGTTTTTCTGGTAGGAGGAACGGATCCTAAAGTGGGAGCCAGTAGTGTGGCAAAACATATTGCAGCAGGACTTGCGAAATCAGGTAGAAAGACTTTATTGCTTGATGCAGACATGAGAAAAACGAAACAAGAAAAATATCAAGCGGAAAATTTTTCTTGTGGCTTAGAGCAATATTTGGCGAAAAATACCGCTCTGAATAAAATAGTGTATTCTACCAATGTGGATATGCTGGATATTATTCCAGCAAATGAAACAGAAAGTCCGGTTCAACTGTTATGTTCCAAGAAGATGGAGGAACTCTTTCATGAATTGCAGGAAGAATATGAATACATAATTGTGGATATTCCTTCTTTTGGAGCAGCATCTGATGGAAGTGCAATACTTTCTAATGTAGATCAGGTTATACTAGTAGCCGCACCCAAAAAGAGTTATAAGAAACAGATTTTGGAGTGTTATGATACGATAAAAAAATATGGTTCGGAAATTCTTGGTATTGTGGTAAACCGGGTAGATAAATATGGATATCAAGATTATAGAAAAAATGCAAAGTATTATGAAAAAGAGACTAAAGAATTGATACAACATAAAAAAATAAAAAAATGGAAAAGAACAAAGCAGTGATGTAGATAAGCCGGAAGATAGGAATGGGGGGATTGTATGGAAACAAACATTCAATATTTACTGATGTTGTTAGATAGTGTAATAAATGATAAGATAACACCAATACCTCCTAAAAATATTGACTGGAATAAAGTGTGGACAGCAGCAAGAGCAGGAGAAGTTGCTACATTGTTATATAGTAAGGTAAATCAATTGGAGGAGGAACACAGACCTTCAGAGGATATATGGAATATAATAAAATATTATGCAATACAGTGTGGTAGCATGAATCTGCAAAAATATGAGAAACTTTATCAAGTGTTAGAGGAAGGAAAAAAAAGAAATATTTCAATTATTGTTTTTAAAGGACCTGTTTTAGGAGAGTTATATCCTGAATCTATGTTACGGAACTCTTGTGATATAGATATATATGTAAAACCAGAAGAATTAGAAAAAATGGAAGATTTATTGGGGGATATGGGGTTTTATAAATATGAAGAACATTCTAAGAAATATGTACCAGTTTACTGTTTTGACAATTTACTGGTAATAGAAGCACATTGTAGATTATGGGAAGATTATGAAAGTAAAACTATAGATAAACTGGAAAAGATGAATTTACTGAACCCAGAAACATTAGTACATACCACAGCTTGTGGACTTTCTATGACAACATTAGGATATGAAGAACATTTGGTTTTTTTGATGTTTCATTTGATTAAACATATTTCCTACAATGGGTGTTCCCTTAAGACTATCATAGATATCGTTTTGTATATTAATCACTATATAAAGTATATACCCAAAAAAAACTTCTGGAAGAAAATGGAAGAGTTGGGATATGATACCTTTTGCAAAGTGTTGTTTAATATTGGATGCCGTTATTTTGGTTTGACTAAAGAAGTTTTTCTCGATAATTCTTATAGTGAAAAATTGGCTGAAAAAATGTTGGAAAAATTATATGGAACTTATATTTTAAAGGCAGATCTTGGTGATGAAGGAGAACGAATTGCAGCTTCTATTGCTTTCCAGTCATATAATCATAGTGAAGGAAAAAAAGTAGGAAAGTTTCGGATGATTCAAAAGACATTATTCCCAAGTGCAAAAGATTTATCTTTTCGTTATATGTATGCCAGAAGACATACAAGTTTAGTATGGATTGCTTGGATTCACAGAGCTTTAAACCAAGTGGGGGCAAGATTAACCCATAGAACAGAAGAGCAGATAGATATGGTTCGTAATGTAAAATTAGCAAATCAAAAGCTTAGTCTGTTAAAAGAAATGAAACTAATGGAGAAAGATTAAGAAGGAGATTTTTATGAAGATAGCAATGCTTGGTCATAAAAGAATTCCCTCTAGAGAAGGCGGAGTAGAGATTGTTGTGGAAGAATTGGCAACCAGAATGGTTCGTCAAGGTCATGAGGTGGTTGCTTATAATAGAAAAGGGAAACATGTTTCAGATGAAAGATATGCAGTAGCTCAACAAAAGGAATATAAAGGGGTACGCATTATTTCTGTGCCTACCATAGAGAAAAAGGGATTAAATGCATTGTTTTACTCTTTTTTTGCAACCATAAAGGCAGTTTTTGGAAGATATGATGTGATTCACTATCATGCAGAAGGTTCCTGTGCTATGCTCTGGATTCCAAAGTTGTTTGGTATCCGCATTATAGCTACGATTCATGGTTTAGATTGGCAAAGAGCAAAATGGGGAGGATTTGCAACTAAGTATTTGCTCTTTGGAGAGAAGATAGCAGCAAAAAAAGCGGATGAAGTAATTGTATTATCAAAGAATATGCAACGGTATTTTAAAGAAACTTATCAAAGGGAAACCAGATATATTCCAAATGGTCTTACTTTATCAAAGCCAAGAGAAGCTTCTTTGATTACGAAGAAATATGGACTAAGGAAAGAGGACTATATTTTATTTCTTGCAAGAATTGTACCGGAAAAAGGTGTGCATTACCTGATAGAAGCCTTTAAACAAACAGATACAGATAAGAAATTAGTGATTGCAGGTGGTGCCAGTCATACAACAGATTACTATCAAAATATAAAGGACATGGTGAAAGAGGATCAAAGAATTATCATGACTGGTTTTGTACAAGATGCATTATTAGAAGAATTGTATAGTAATTGTTGTTTGTATGTATTACCAAGTGATGTAGAAGGAATGCCCATTAGTTTGTTGGAAGCAATGGGGTATGGAAGAGATTGTCTGGTAAGTGATATTCCTGAAAATACAGAACTGGCAGGAGAGTATGCAAGGACATTTCAACATGGTAATGTAGAAGATTTAAAACTACAGATTGAAAAGTTTTTAGAAGAAGGCAATTATGATGGAAGTACCAGCAGAGAATATATAGAACAGAATTTTGACTGGGATTTTGTAGTAGAGCAGACTTTGGAATTATATAGAAAATGAGAAAAGATTTATACGACAGTATATCTTGGCTTTTTTGTGAGAACAGTCAAAATTAATAGAATGGGCGTGAAGGAATGAAAATAGGAATTATTACACATCATTACATCAAAAATTATGGAGCTTTTTTACAAACTTATGCATTGCAGCAATATTTAACAGAAACATATCCCCAAGCCGAGGTTTTGATTGTAAATTATGTGAAACGTAAACACCAGATAATCAATATGGGTGGATGTTTCCGGTTTTTTTGGAAAAAAGAAAGCATACCAGCATATTTTGAAAAAATTAAGCTGCCAAGGACATTTGGGAAAGCAGAAAAGAAATACCTAAATCTTACAAAAAAGATACATAATGCAAAAGAGCTTAACAATCTTGGATTAGATTGTATTATTATAGGTAGTGATGAAGTTTGGCATTATGAAGATAAAGCCGCATCTCCAATAAAGTTTGCAGTAGGATTAAAGGCAGAAAAGATTTTGTCTTATGCACCAAGTTGTGGAAGTGTAGATTTGTCTCATCCTATTCCAGAGTATGTGAAAGAAGGTTTAAAGAACTTTACTGGAATTTCGGCAAGGGATGATGTATCGGAAGAATTGGTGTATCGGATATTGGGTTATCGTCCAGTAAGAGTGTTAGATCCTACTCTGATCTATGACTTTCCTATTTATGAGGATGATTTTACAAAAAAATTGCAAAAGGAAAAATACATTCTTATGTATTATTGTGATAAACTTCCAAGTGAAGGGATACAAATCATTCAGGACTATGCCAGAGTACATAATTTAAAGATATATGGTGCAGGAGAATATGCTAAGTTTTATTCCGGTATTACAATTAATCTATCCCCTTTTCAGTGGGTAGAAATGTTTCGTAATGCTGCTTTTGTATTTACAGGAACTTTTCATGGGGTAGTGTTTTCTTTGATTACAGAGAGAAATTTTGCTGCTTTCTTGACGAATCCAAGTAGAATAAAAAAGGTATATTCTTTGTTAGACCAGTTTGCGTTAAAAGAACGGAGCTTTCAAGAAGGAGAGTTAAAGCGAATCCATACATTATTAGAAAAAAGTATTGATTATACCAATTTTCAGGAAAAAAAAGCACAAGTGCGTACCAACAGCTATAATTTTTTGCAAAAGGAACTATCAATTGATAAATGATGGAGAGTGTATAGTATGACAAAACATGCGTATTTGATTATGGCTCATAATAATTTTGAATTTTTAAATAAAGAATTACAATTATTAGATGATGAAAGAAATGATATATTTATCCATATTGATAAAAAAGCAGGAAAGATTGATAAACAGGCTATTATACAAGGTATAGAAAAATCAAAAGTGTCCTTCATCCTACGAAAAAAAATAAATTGGGCAGGATATTCTGGCATTCAATGTGAATTGGATCTATTAAGGGAAGCCACAGAAGTTGAGAAATATGCATATTATCATTTGCTTTCAGGAGCAGATTTGCCATTAAAGAATACAAAGGATATTTTAAAATTTTTTGATGAACACCAAGGAAAGGAGTTTGTATCTTTTGACCAGCCTGTTCCGCGGGAATCAGATTTGAATCGTGCAAAACGGTATTATCTTTTTCAAGAGATATATGGGAGGAACCGGAAAAATCCTATTATGATTTTTTTGTTTGGTGTGGATAAACTTTTTGTAAAATTACAAAAAATGTTGAATATTAACCGTTTTCAAAAAGAGAATTTCATAAAATTGCAAAAAGGACCAAATTGGTTTAGTATCACTCATGAATTTGCTTCCTTTGTATTGAAAAAAGAAGAATGGATTAAAAAGACATTCTCATACAGCAGAAGTGGTGATGAGGTATTTTTACAAACGATAGTGAATAACTCTCCTTACAAGGAAAAGTTGTATCAAAATGGACTTACCCAAAAGACAAATGCTTGTCTTAGAAAGATTGACTGGGCAAGAGGGAAGCCTTATACTTGGCGGGTGAAAGATTATCATGAATTAATGGAGTCAGAATGTTTGTTCGCAAGAAAGTTTGATTTAAAAGTGGATAAAGAAATTGTGGATAAAATTGTGTGTACATTACAAAAAGATTCTAACACCTAAACATATTTCAAATACCAAAATTTGCAAGGAGGGGCAGATTGTGTTAAAGTTAGATTACAAGTTTACAAAGATTACTTATTTTATATTTGTCTTTTCTTGGTTTTTGGGAGATTATACCGGGAATGTACATGATGATTATAAATATGGATTTTGGATGATTTCTTTTTTTTGTGCAATGATGCCTATTCTTTATTATGCAGCAGGTTACAAGCGGAAAGAGAAAAAATGGGATATCTATACCTTAAAACAAATATTAGCGGTTGTTGCAGTATTTGCTATTATATCAATATGTGCAATGCCGTTTAATGGTTTTCATTTACTTATGTGGAAGGATTTATTTTATATACTAATGCCTGCATTGTATATTTTTACAATTATTAATCTGGATGAGAGTCCTAATCTGGATTATTATGTGAATCTGGCATTTCTTGCGTATGTGGCATACTTTGTTTTAGGATTTGGTGTCCAATCTTTTACTTTGAAAAATTTTACCAGTATGTCCTTTGCAGATTCTTATTCTCCATGGGAATCCGGAATGGCGGATGTCTTTGGGATTTGTTTCTTTTATTATTATACCCGTAAGCAATGGGGAAAATGTTTGATTGCAGGATTGCTGAATTTTATGTCTTTTAAGAGAATGCATTTACTCTTTATGGTATTTTATATTTTTGTGGAACCTTTTTTAAAAAATAAACCAGTACCAAGAGTGGTGGAATGGTTTTTTAAAGGAGCCTTCATTTTATCTCCATTGTTTATTTATGCAGCAGTATCTGATAGCTTTGCAAATTGGTTTGAGATGACTTTTGATATGAGTTTAAATAGTTTTACCACTGGACGTTTTAACCAGATAAACTTGATTGTGGATTTGGGAGATAATATGACTGGACTTGGAATGACTCACTTAATGCTTGTCCGGGAAGGTTTTGTGGTAAAGCGGTTACATTGTGATATTTTGCGTTTTTTGATTGAGACAACCGTAGTAGGATTAGTAGTATTTGTAAATTCCTACTTAAATATTGCCAAGAGAAATCAAAAGAGTTTTGCACTAATGGTATTTTTTATGATTATTATGGTGACTTCTACCTGTATTGAAAATACTTTTTACTGGCTGCTTACTTTTTTAGTTATGGAGAGTTTACAGCGGATAGGAAACAACAAAGAGGAGGAAATACATGAACAAAAGCTATCCTGTAGTTAGTATTATTGTACCGGTTTACAATGGAGAAAATGTTTTAAAACGTTGTATAGAAAGTATTCTATGTCAGACTTTTAAGGATTGGGAATTGCTTCTGATAGAGGATGGGTCTCAGGATAAAAGCCAAGTTATTTGTGAGAGTTATGAAAAACAAGATGACAGAATCCGTTTAATATCTAAAGAAAATGAAGGAGTATCAGCAACCCGAAATCGTGGAATTAAGGAAGCAAAAGGACAATATATACAGTTTGTGGATTGTGATGATTACCTTATGGATACTTATTTAGAAGTTATGGTTTCTAAGATGATAGAGCAAAAGGTGGATTTGGTGATAACCGGATATACCAGACATAAAGCTGGAAAGATAGTAGAGAATTTACCAAGAGAAATGAAAATATCTGGAAAGAAGGAATTGGCACAGAATTTTTTTGGGTTATACAATCACTGGTATCTCAATACTCCTTGGAATAAGTTATATTGTAGGGATAACATTAAGGATATTTTCCCGGAGGATATGTCTCTTGGTGAAGATTTACTGTTTAATCTATCTTATTTAAAAAATGTTGGAAGTATTTATGTGATAAAAGATGGGGGATACCAATATTGTATTGAAAATGAACAATCTTTAGGGACTCGTTTCCGGAAAGACAAATTTGAAAACTCATGTTATTTACATAGCAAGATTTTGGATTTTGCAAAAGAATATCTGGAAATGGAGCAGGAAGAGACATGGGTAGATGAAACCTTTTTAAAGGAAATAAGATTTGCAGTTACAAATTTAGTTCGCACAAATGAATTGACATCTAAAGAAAAAAAACAAAAAATACAAGAATGGACAGCAAGAGAAGAAGTGAAAAGTGCTTATCAAAGATGTAAAAATCTGGGTAAACAGGATGAGATATTCCGGTTTTTTATTTTAAAAGAATGGAATGTTTTTTTATACTATATAGTGAAATGTCTGTAACAGTTCAGGCAGGTCTGCACACTCCGCTGTGCAGACCGTATAAAAGAATAAAACAGGAAGGGAATGGGGCAATTTACATGCGAAGCTTGCCCCGTTCCGTAACAGAGCAGCCCCCGGCTGAACTGTTACGAATGGCTTAGATAATAAGGAGGAAGAAAAATGGAGCAGCAAAAGAGAGAATATTGGGTAGATTACATGAAAGCATTTGCATGTTTGTCTGTACTTATTTTCCATGTGATATATGGAATGCAGAATGCCGGATTGGAACCTTCTAAGCCATTCGTTATTTTGAAACAATTTTGTGATGTTTTTCAGATACCAGCATTTATGTACGCCAGTGGTTATTTATTTGGAAAGCGGTCTATGGGTAATTATATTCTTTTTAATCTAAGGAAATTGTGGAATCTTGGAGTACCTTATGTGGTGTTTTCTTTTGTGTATTATTTTATTAATACACACTTTAGCTCTTCTGTAAATTTTTCTTATACAACACAGGACTTACTTTTGATATATAAGAATCCTCTTGCACAATATTGGTTTATTATGGCATTATTTATTTTGTTTTTAACGATTCCTATATTGGAGAGAATTTTTCGTAATGAGTTTGTTTTATTAGGAATTTTGTTTCTTGTGAAAATCCTCAATACTTATTGGTATTCTATTGATGGGATACAATATGATGACTATTTTGCCAAGTACGCATGTTATTTCTATTTAGGAACCATTTATGCAAGGCATCATGAGACATTTTCCATAAAGAAGGAAAATAGTTGGAATTTTCTTCCTATTGCAGTGATTCTGGTTTTTATTGTGGTAAGCCCATGGGTTTGCAGTTTAGGAAATGAGTATGATTTGATTTTCAATTTTGGATGCATATTAGCAATTTATCTGGCAACTGGATTGATGGAAAAAGCAGAGAATAAACTGGGAAATAAGTTTATAAAGCTGATATCAAAATATTCTTTCCAGATTTATTTGATGCATACTATGGCAACTGCAGCAATCCGTATTCTTTTGATGAAGATGCAGATTACTTTGGATTATATACAATTCATATTGGGAATTGCAGGGGGTCTGGGAGCATCTCTTCTGGCAGCAATTATTTGTGAAAAGTCTGTTGTATTAAATATTATATTTTTCCCAGAGGGAACCATTAAGAGAATAAAAGCTATAAAACAAGATTAATTAATGAAAAAATACGTAACAGTTTAGCCCTCCGGCTGAACTGTTACAAAACTCCCATGCCTCCCACAATTAGGCACCACCATAAATATATTCCGCATGGGAGTTTCGTAAACGAGGATGCACACAAGTGCAAAAGCTGCACTTGGCACTTATACAAACCTTGCAGCAGAGTGCAAGGTTCTACCTGAAGATAGTGAATATATAGAAAATTACAGGATAGAATAGGGTGAAAAGAATTGGTAGAGAACAAGAGAATAGAATGGCTTGATGTATCCAGAGGATTGGGATTATTATTTGTAATCATGGGTCATACCATGACTACTCCCATCCGGGATGCTTCTGGGATAGCCAATGGGATATATACAATTATGTATTTTTTTCACATGCCATTTATGTTTTATTTATCAGGAAGAACCTTTGGCATATTTGGAGAGAAATATCAAAAAAGAAACAATCTGGAATGGGTGAAAAAAAAGTGGAATACTTTGATGATTCCTTACTTAGTTTATGGAATACTTGTTTATATTATTTTTGCTTTGGCAAATAGTATAACTTCGTTAAACCATATTTTAGACAATGCAGGATACGGAAAACAAAGTATATTCCAGTGGGCAAAAGGATCAGTAATTGGTTATAACCAGTATGCGTATCACCTGTGGTTTATTTATGCTCTTTTCATCATGAATATCCTATCCTTTTTTATGATGAAGTATGTAAAAAAACATAAGCTGGTTTTGTTCGTTCTTACCATTCTCTGTATGGCATTGCGGGGGTATGTGGATACAAGCAGTTGGGGAATCGCAAATCTTACCATGAAATGTTATTTTTGGTTTGTTTTGGGGACTTATGTGGATCTTGGTAAGTACATGAAAAAAGGATGGGCTTTATTCTTACAAGGAGTTTCTGTGGTTTATGTATTGGTGTATGCCGCTAATATTGGAAATTGGACTTGGCTGGTAAGTGAAAGGGTAAAGGAGCCAGTGAAATGGTGTATGGATTTTGGGCTTATTATGTTGTGCATACATATTTCGATATTCCTATCAGGCAAGATAAGACAGGCATTTCTATGGACAGGGCAACATTCTTACGGTATTTATCTGTTTCATCAACCGTTTTTTGCATCTGGAAGCGGGTTAGTTCTTTATAAGGTTTTGGGATTGCCATTGTGGATAGCTGTTTTGCTTACTTTTCTTTTGTGTTATGGGGGTTCATTATGGATAATGAGATTACTGGATATAAAATATTTTCATCATTTAACCTCGCTGTTGTTAGGTAAAAAAAGGACTCCTAACTCTGAAAAATGAAGCATGGGGTAACAGTTCAGGTAGGTCTGCACACTCCGCTGTGCAAGACCGTACAAAAGACAAAAACAGGAAGAGGAATGGGGCAATTTATATGCGAAGCTTGCCCCATTCCGTAACAGGTCAGTCCCCCGGCTGAACTGTTACAGCTTGGGTATATTTAAAATGAACTATTGAGATAGAAATGAGGAAAGCAGGATGAAAGTATCAATTGTGATTCCAATTTATAAAGCGGAAAAATATATCAAACAGTGTGTGGATTCTGTATTGGCACAAACCTACAAAGACATAGAAGTTATTTTAGTGGAAGATGGTTCTCCTGATACATGTGGAGAAATTTGTGAGGAATATGGGAAGAAAGATAACCGGGTGAAAGTAATACATAAAGAGAATGAAGGGGTTTCAAAAGCAAGAAATACTGGGCTTTCTTTTGTAACAGGAGAGTATATACAGTTTGTAGATAGTGATGATTATCTGGAATCCAATATGGTAGAAATGTTGGTAGAAACCATGGAACAGCAACAAGTTGATTTGGTAATATGTGGTTTTTATGAGGAGAACCGAATTTTTAACAGAATTTCTACATTGGAAGAAGATAAAGGAAAATATAACAAAAAAGAAATTCTGGAACATATCACTAGGAATCCATATTCCCTTCATTATGGTGTCTTGTGGAATAAGCTATATAAGAGTACCTACATAAAGGAACAGTTGCGGTTTCCAGAAGATATGGATTTTGGTGAAGATTTTATTTTTAATCTTACATATCTGGCAAAGGCAAAAGAAATCTATGTAATGGAACAGCCGTTGTACCATTATATCCGGTACAACGGAGATTCTCTTATGTATCGTCAGACAAAAGAAAAGGAAGAGAAAGAGAAATATCTTCGATATTTAGAAAAAAGATTGTTAATTTTCAAACGATATCGGGATTTTTATATGAACCAGGGGCTTTACGTAGAAAATAAAAACAAAATTAATGCTTATCTCCTTAAGGTTTATGTATCAGAAAAGACAGAGTTATATACATTGCCATTTTCTAAGAAAGAAAAAAAGGAATGTCAAAGATTTCTTTCAAATAACCAAGATGTAATACAGATGAAAACAGATATGGACAAAGGGTATTATTATAAAATGAGTTTGCGGTATTTCCTGGCAAAGTGCAAGGTACTGCTGCGTAATAAGCTGGTGAAAAACTAATGGGTTTGTCAGACTCTTAATAGTAATACCAATCAGTGGAGGTTTATTCTATGGAAGAAATAAAGCTTAGTGTTATCCTGCCTGTATATAATGCAGAAGCATATCTTGACAGGGCAATAGAGAGTATTCTGAGGCAGACATTAAAAGAAATCGAAATTATAGCTATTCAAGATGGCTCAAAGGATAATAGTTCTGCCTTACTTAAAAAATGGAAAGAGAATGATTCCAGAGTCCGGGTAATAGATAAAGCAAACGAGGGAGTATCAGCAGCCAGAAATGATGGAATCAAGATGGCAAGAGGGAAGTATATTACCTTTGTGGATGCAGATGATTATGTAGAGCCAGATAGCTATGATAAAGTTATACAGGTAATGGAGAAAGAGAAAGCAGAGGCTTCTTTGTTTGGATATTTTTCGGAAAATGAAAAGGAAAAAGAGAAAGTATATTTACCATGGGATACCGGAAGTATTCTGACAAAGAAAGAAATCTGGGATCAACTAATTCCTTATATGATTAAGGTATATCCAGAGGATGGATTAAATAGTAATATCTTTGGTTCTGTATGGCGTATCTGTGTAAAAAGAGAAAAAATATTGGAACAGGAAGTTTTCTTTGACACGCAGCTTGCTATAGCAGAGGATTTTGATTTTTGTATACGTTTATATAGTAAATTAAACCGGATTACTATAATCAATGAATGTTTATATCATTACATACGCTGGGAGAATACTGCACTGGCAGTTTACCGGAGGGAGCAATTTCGGGAAGGAAGAGAGAATCAACTGCGTCTGAAAGCATTTTTAGAAAAAGAAGAGCAATATCAGAATTTAGAAAAAAGATATCTTGGAAGTTATCTGGATGTGTGCATTGGCAGTCTGGTAAATTATGTGAGACCGGGAGCACCAGAATATAGACAAAAAATAAAAGAGTTGCGGGAGGTTGTAGATCAGATAGCCAAGGATGATATTTATCATTATTTGGAGCAAGTACCTCTTAGCAGGAATCAAAAGCTGGTATTGTGGCTGATTCAAAAGAAATATGTACGTCTTATTTTACTATTTACCAAAATAAGGCAAATAAGGAAAGGATGAGAAGATGGCGTCTGGTGGAAGAATTGAAAAGATGCAAAAAAACATAGCATGGGGAACCTTTAGCCGGATTGTGGTAATGATTTACAGTTTCGTATCACGAACCTTTTTTATTGAATATCTGGGAATGGCGAATCAGGGAATCAATGAAGTGTTTTCTAATATTTTAACAATATTATCCTTTGCTGAACTGGGAATTGGAACTGCCATGAACTTTAGTTTATATAAGTTGGTGGCAAATCAAGATATTCCAAAGATTAAATCTTTAATGACGTTTTATAAAAAAGCCTATCGTGTTATTGCATGTGTAGTTGGTCTAATTGGTCTTGCCATTATGCCATTTCTAACATTTTTCTTAACAGCAGAAGATATACAGGGAACAGGTGGAAATATTTATATTATTTATTTGTTGTATTTGTTTAATACAGTGG
>CAMWUK010000056.1 GCA_947177415.1 uncultured Clostridiaceae bacterium | reverse complement strand
ATTTTATATGCATTTCATAATTTTTTATGCTATTATAATACCATTATTCCATTGTGATTGTCAATAATATCTCTTTTATTTTTCAGAATAAACGTAACTGTCCGCTACTGTTCAGAACCATGAACAATTATGTTACATTATGCTATTATTATAACATGAGGTTGGAGTTATGCAAATTAAAATTTAAAGTAACTATTCAGGCAGAAACACGCATTTACTGCGTGTTTCGTATGAAAAAGTAAATTTTACAATTTAAAAGAAATACTTGCAATTACAAAATCTGTGTGTTACAATAGCCAAATGTTGGCAATCCTGCCAACACATCTTTGATTCATTCGTAGATTCTTACGAAGAATTCCAACAAACCAATAGAAGTTTTTCATAAGATTTGATATAATAAAGATATTGTTTATTCTTTAGCTGTAACAGCCAGTATAGGTATAACCTTACCTTTGGATTCCTTATCAGAGATAGACAGCTTCTATATCTTTTCTTATCAAAAACTGCACCAAAGAAAGGATGGCAATACATTTATCACAACAGGAAACAGGCTTTACAAAGACAGGCTTTTCCGCTTTGTATTCAACGACAGAAAAAAGCTCCTGTCTCTCTACAACGCATTAAACCATTCCCATTATGAGGATGAAAATGCATTGGAGATTAACACATTGGAGGATTTTATCTATATGGGCATGAAGAACGATATTTCTTTCCTGCTGGATTCGGACATCTGTTTATACGAGCACCAGAGTACCTTCAATCCAAACATGCCTCTGCGAGGGTTATTTTATTTTTCCAACCTTCTGCAAAAGCATATTGCAGAAAACAGGTATGATATCTACAAACCTACACTTGTCCCCCTTCCTACGCCAAAGTTTGTAGTATTCTATAACGGCAGCCAGAAGATACCGGAACAGAAAGTTTTAAAACTCAGTGATGCTTTTGTTGGCAGCAAAAAGAAAAGGGGGTGTCTGGAAATCGAAGCCCTAATGCTGGATGTTAATGTTGGAAAGAATAAGGAACTAATGGAAGGCTGCAGATATTTAAAAGATTATTCTATCTTTGTGGGAAAGGTAAAGGAATATAAGAAAATATATAATGATTTATCAACTGCCATAGACAAAGCAATAGAATACTGCATCACACACGATTTTATGAAAGAGATTCTGGAGAAACACAGATCGGAGGTGGCTCGATTGATATTCAAGGAATTTGATGAAGCTGAATTCTTAGAACAGCAGCAAAAAGAAGCTGAGAATTTGAGAAAACAAATCCGGCTGGTTACTAAACAAGCAGAAGAATCGGAGAAGCAAACAAAACTGGCTAATGAACGTGCAGAAGAATCAGAGAAGCAAACAAAACTGGCTAATGAACGTGCAGAAGAATTGGAGAAGCAAACAAAAAAAGCACAAGAAGAATCCATAAGGCTTCGTAAAATTTTAGAAGAACATGGCTGGACAGAATAAATCCGAATGAGTTTCTATATATTCACTCTTTTCAGATAGAACCTTGCACTCTGTTGCAAGGTTCGTAAAGCACCAATGATTAAGGTGAAAACTAAAGTATCCGGCTGCTTCCGAAGTGAGGAAGGTGCCAGAGATTACTTAAAAATCATGTCATATGTCGGAACAGCTTACAAGCAGGATTACAACACATTTGAAGCAATAAAAAATGCAATTTCAGGTCATTATTCATCTAAAAAATCAAGGAGTTTATTATCAATACTCCTTGATTTTTATAATTTTTTCCACTTCTTTTTTTATAAATTTATGCTTTATGATTAAAAAAAGCAATCCAACTGTAATAAACATATAACGAATATTCATAAAACCATAAGAAATTGTCACGCCAAAAGTCAATACTAATACAACAAAAGAAAGACCAAGTATCCTCTTTATATCAAAAACCTTTACTCCTCCTAGTTTTTCTAAGCATACTTTCCTCATAAAGAAATAGTGCATAGCAGCAAAAAGTATGTAACAAAAAAGTGTGGTGTATCCAGCTGCAACAAATCCCAATATCGGAATCAAAATATAGTTTAATACTATGTTAATAATCGCTCCTACTGTTGTAGCTATAGAAAAATAAAATGGTTTTTCATAATATGATTCAAAATTTGCAAAATATAAATACATACTATTAAAAAAGACACTGGCAGCTACTGATGGAAAAACCCACAATGCTGCACGATAGGATAATGGAGCCATAATTCCTAATATTTCCGGAGCAAAAATAGAAACACCAACCGATAGACATGCAGACATTAGCAATAATATGTTGGTTTGGCTTTTTATGCTTACAAAATCTTTTTGTTTGATTTTTTCAAAGAACCATGGTTGAACGGCAGAACTAACACTTATCATAACTGTATTAAGCACCATAACTGCCGAATATGTTACTCCATAATACGCAGCATCTGAACGTCCACAAAATTTATCAATCATAATTCTATCAGATGAATTAAGTATAATCTGTGCCAGTGCATGAGGCACTACTGTAATAGAATAACTGAATGCAAATTTCCAGTATTCCTTTTTATAGATAAGTTTTCCATTAAAAAAAACACTGCCAAAAATAACACCATACAATAACAATCTCATCACAGACATAGACATTACTAAAACATTACCCTTATTTTCAGAAGGCAAAAATATAATTGCTAAAATAGTTGCTGCCTGCATAACTGCTGTACTAAAAACAGTTACCACTGCAAGTTTTATATAACTATAATTATATCTTTGCAACCATGACCAATTTGCTAATGCGTTATTCATAAGGGCTACTATTGACATTGTAAGAATAATATATATCGGTAAATTTGTTAATTTTACAAAAAAATCTCTAAAAATACAAGTCAAAACTATACATATAAAAACGAACAATGTCATAAGAGCCTGAACGGATGAAAGAAATTCTTTCCGTTGATTTTGAAATTTCATAAATCCAACTGTTATACAACGATCCAGTGCTAAAACAGCTATAATAGAAAAAACTTGCTGCCATGATTGATAAACACTAAAAACCCCATATTCTTCATCTGTCAAAATTCTTGTATATAACGGTGTAATTAGAAACAAAATACCATTTTGTATAATCATTGCCACAGTATACCAAATAACAGACTTCTTTGTGACAGATAGAGCTGTATATTTCTTTTGTATTTTTTCTTTCCATTTGGATAGTGTCCTAATTCCTCTTTTCCATTTTATCGTAATGAATCACATCCCCTTTTAATTTCAAATCAAATATTAGATTCTTAATCCTTGCAGCAAAAGCAGGCCATATACCAGTTAGATAATATTTTATTTTTTTGCTAACGGAATATTCCCCTTTCACAACAGAAAACATGTTTTCCTTAATGTAATGAAGAGATTCTTGATATGCTTCACCTTCCTCATCTTTTAAACCTAAAGCTAATATTTGTCTTAAATTCCAAAAATGATTCAGCCAAATATGTTGGTTTACCGCATTCATTATATTTGGAGTTTGTATAATCAGATCTCTTTTTATCCCACTGACCGTATAAAGAGCTCCTTTACTTTGTCGAATATCATATTTTGTAGTTGCACTCTCTGAATTATTTAATCGGTAATAATACACTTTTCTGTAACCAACACCTACTTGGTTTGCCCTTTGAGCTGCATCACTAATAAAACGATATCCTTCCCCTGTAAACAACTCTGTTCGAAAACACAAACCATTTTTTTTAATAAAATCCCGCCTATATATTTTATTCCAAGCTCCAATTGCAATATGTGGAAACAATAATTCCGCAGTTGCTTTTTCCGGTGACCATATTTCCGGCTCATGAGCAGTTACCTGCTTGTTATCTCTGGTTGTAAAATTAACAAGATTAATTGCCATGTCAGACTTCGTTCTGGTAATGACATCTAACATATATGTAACAAAATCTGCAGCCAGCCAGTCATCTCCATCAACAAATACAATATAATCACCAGTTGCAATATCCAGTCCTGTATTTCTTACACCAGATAGACGTGTATTTGTTTTATGATGAATAACAATGATCCTATCATCCTGAAATGAATACTTATCACATATTTGGCCTGAAGTATCTGTAGAGCAGTCATCCACAAGTATAATCTCAAGATTGGAATAAGTTTGATCTAATATAGACTGTATACACTTTCCAACATATTTTTCAATATTATAAATTGCTACTAAAATAGAGACTTTTATATTGTCTTGACACTTATCACACATTTATATACCTCCATTTTTCCCCTTTTGTAACATACTCTCTAAATATAATAACCCTTTTTGCCTTTCCAAAGATAGCTTCTCTTCCACTTCTTTGTTATTATTTCTCTTAAAATCCTTATTAAAATCATCTAGTTTCGTTTCATCACCAGCTACAAATGCATTGCAACCAAACTTGTGTAGAAGGGTTTCTATACGTGAAAATTGCTCTACATCATTTCTTTTAAATACAAAAAAAGGAGTCTCCATGATAATAGAAAAAGCAGAGGCATGAAAAGAATCTGTAAAAACAGCTTGTGCACCATCTATTAACCAGACAAATTCATCCGGCGATGGTATTTCATCACCATTTCTATAAAAGCTGCCAGCAATAGAAACAATTTTGTATTGATTTATATGTGCAAATCTTTCTATCTCCTGTTGAACCTTCTCATTATGTTCACTAAGAAAATAAGTCACTATATATTTTTCATTTTGTAATACTGTTTCAGATTCACTAAATACTTCCTTCCATTCCTCTTTTCCTAACAAAAATACAGGATCAGGCAATATAGGGGCTTGTATGTTTGTTAATTCTTTAATAATATTTTGACCATCATACTCCCTTATAGAAAGCTGTGTAAATTCCAATAAAAATTCTTTGTATATACTCTTTAAATTATCAGGTATGGTTTTCACCCCAAAAGATGGAGCATAAGTGAACCTTTTCTCCTTTGGTACAAATTGCAAAAAATACAACTTCGCATCTCTCTTATTCTTGGCTATATGACTTGGTGACCAAATCTGATCACTTCCTGCAATGACAATGGCATCTGTAAAATCTATTTTATAAAGTTTTTTGTAACTAATTTTTTCTAAATACAATTTATTATTAAACGGTCTAAACTCTTCTCTTTTTTTCCTATCATTCAGCCATATACATTGTCTATTATGAATAATCGGAAAATAAGAGCATAAATCCTTTATCCTACTCTTGTATGTATTTTTTGTGCTTTTTATTTCTAATGTAACAGGATCTGCACCTAATTTACGGATTGCCTGACACAAAGCAAAATTTTGAAGCCTCGATCCATAATTGTTATATTGATAATATGTAGCAATATAGCATTTCATATAACCCCTTCTCCTTCTTTCCTTCCTGCTTTTTGGCAATACCATTCCTCTAACCACTTTGCTGTCTCCCTTATATCATATCCTGCCCTTTTTACTTCCTCCACACAAGATTTTCTCTCATAAAGACTGCTAGCAAGCACCTTGTCAGCCCACACTTTTGCACTTTCCTTTAGAGAAATATATTCTATATTCTCACTAACCTTAGCATCCACAGGCACTTTATCCAAACTGGTAAAACACCTTAAACCACTTGTTTGTGCTTCTATTAGGACAATCCCCAATCCCTCATAAAGTGATGGAAACAAAAAGCAATCTGCCATTTGCATCCACTCATTCACATTATCTTTTACACCCAAAAAGCAAACATTCTTTTCTATATCTAAGTTCTTCACTTTTTTCTTTATTTCATCTTCTAATGGTCCTATTCCGATTAAAAATAATTTACTATTGGTATTCTGTTTTAAAATTTCTTTAAATATTTCCAGTAAAAATTTGTGGTTTTTTTGTTCCCAAAATCTTCCAACATGTAATACGACAAATTGATTGTTACAATGATATTGTTCCCTCATCTGCTTTCGTATCTTTTCGTTGTAGGAAAACTTTTCTGTTTCTATTCCATTTTTAATGATTGTATATGGAAGTTTTTTATACTTTCCTTGTAAAAAAAATTTTGCTGCACCATCAGAACATGCAAAAAGATAATCTGCATACTTGATTCCAAGTCTGGAGCAATAATAACCTATTATTCCTTTAAAATTTCTATCTACTGAATTATTATGAAAATGTTCTATTGTTGCCATTCCATAATGTCTTGCAATAGAAAGATGCATAAAAGCCAAATTATGTAAATGGCTATGTACTACTATAAACTCATTATGTTTTGCAAAAAAATATTTCAGTGCCTTCTTGTATTTAAAATAATTTGAAATTTTTGTCCTTGGCATAATATAAATTTTCCCACCAAGCTGCCTTATCTCATCATCATACTCCCCTTTTTCCGAATAATGCACCAGAAAGTCAAATTGTACTTTCTCTCTGTTAATATTGCGATATATGTTCATAATTAATGTTTCCATACCACCATAATGCATTTTCCCTACCACATGAAGGATTCTAATAGGTTCTGTATTCATTTGACTCTTACCTGCCTTATCTCAGTATTCTTCTATATACAACTTCTCTCATTCTGTCAGACATACCTACCTGCACACTCCAACGCACAATAAGGTTAAACATATATTTCCATATTGGAAGCATTTTATGTTTTAACATATAATTCTGTAGGAATTTGTAACTCTCAAAATACTCCTTGCCTCCCCGTCTGCTTACCATTCCATTTCCTATTCTCATATGTACCAAGACTTCGGGAATATTAGCACATATAAACTCTTTCTCTATTAATCGAATCCATAGATAATAATCTTCAAAAAGATATAAACTTTGGTATCCTCCTGCTGCTAATATATGGGATTTTTTAAACATGACCGATGGATGATTAAAAGGACATCTTACAACTACTTTTCTCTTAATTTCTTCCATGCTTGTTGGAACTGTTCTAATACTTTTTGGTTTATTAGGATTCTCTACAAATTCATCAATATAAGATCCAACTATCGTCAGATTTTTGTTCTTCCCAAAATAAGCAATTTCCTTTTCAAATCTCTCAGGCAAACTAATATCATCACTATCCATTCTGGCAATAATTTCATTCCTGCATTTCTGCATCCCATAACTAAGTGCCTTCCCAAGACCAACATTTTCCTTCAACTCATATACATATAAATACTTACATTGTTTTTTTACATCATCAATAACCAATTGGATTTCCTTGGATACTGCTCCATCTTTTACCAATATAATTTCATCTGCTGAGTATGTCTGATGTATTACGCTATATAATGCCTCTCTGAAAAAAAACGGATTATCTTTTTTATAAACAGACATCAGAACAGAAAACTTTATTTTTTTTGTTACACTAGTCAACTCCATTCTATTTTCCTTTCTATGTTTATATCAATCCCAATTGGCTTGCAAAGGCATTACTTTTCAATGTAATCAACAAAATACCAGCAAATGCCATAGCATACAAAAAAAGGAATAATTCCTTTGGTCTTACCTTTATATATATCAATCCAAACACCAAAGGCAGTATACAATCCATATTAATAATAAAACGGCTTGCTGTAAGTTCTGAAAAGGAAAGCATTGTTGTGACAAGCAATATTGCTGATATCAGTTTATGAATTATTTCATAACTTTCCCCCATATTATAAAAATAAAGAGCTACGGAACAAACCAAGACGCAGCACCAATAAAAGAGCAACTTTGCAGAAAATCCAATGGAACTGCTATCATGGGAATATCCCATCAAGGTTCTGACCACCTTTTGTAAAGGTAATTTGGTAAGAATCCAAAAGACCATCCCTGTCCTTGAAACCAGAATACAGAACATAGAAAAAATACTGGTAAATAAAATTCTCTTTTTTCGATTTCTTATTCTTCCTACCAGAAAATACATTGCTTCTATAATAAATATGGATTTATGGAATGTAGGTGCAAATAAGATGGCAAGCCATGCTCTTTTCTTTTTTCTTTTTTTATATAATGCAAGTCCCAATAAAAACAATGAAATTGCGATGCCCTGTCTGATTACGTTAATACTCATGGAAATAACATAAGGCATACAAAACATGGCTAGGTATATAAAGTTTATATAATGCATTCCCCCTGACCTCACATTATTTTTACACATCACATAATAAAAATATGCGAAATTCAGTGTCATAAATAAACAGACTGCTAATAAAAAATATTTGTATGCATAATTCCCATCTCCAAAAATATAATGGCAAATTTCTCCTAGTTTCTTAAATCCCCATTCTGCTCCATAATGTCCATTATATAGAGAAACGTAATTACGAGTGTCCGCCCCAATGCTGATATCTCGATATCCATACAAACAGGAAAATAATACCGCCTGTATTACTAAAATCCAAGCCTTAATTTTAGGCTTCATTATAACACCAAACAAAGCCAGAAATACATTTATGATATAAATGCCAGCTATGTAATATATACTCATACTGTTCCTTTCCCAAGTCATCTCAACTTTTCATAGTTCTTATCTCCAAATCCGCTCTGTCTGCACTTCTTCTGCGAACACTTCCTGTTCCTCTGTCTCTTCCTGCATCTTTTTGCTTTTCTCTTTCGCAAACCCTTCCGTACTTTCTGGAACAAACATAATCTTAAGTGTGAGCATAATCATTTTTAAATCCAAAAAGAAGGATTGGTTTTCTATATAGGTCAAGTCCAGCCGCAGCTTATCATAAGCGGATGTATTATACTTTCCATATATCTGTGCGTATCCGGTCAAACCACCCTTTACCCTCATACGGTAGGCAAATTCCGGAAGTTCCCTTGTATACTTTTCTACATGCTCTATCCGTTCCGGTCTTGGACCGACAAAGCTCATATCCCCTTTTAGAATGTTAATAAGCTGAGGTAATTCATCTAATCTTGTTTTACGGATAAAATTTCCAACTTTTGTAATACGGTCGTCATTTTTCACACATGGAGTTACACCGTATTTCTCTGCATCCACTACCATACTGCGGAATTTAATAATTTCAAATATTTCACCACTTTTTGTACAGCGTTTCTGCTTAAAGAACACAGTTCCTCCATCTTCCAGTTTAATTGCCAGTGCAGTCACCAGCATAATTGGCGAGGTAACAACAAGCATTCCCAGAGACAGTACAATATCAAACATTCTTTTACCTGTATAATCTGTAGGTGTCTCGTATACATAATTATATTTTAACAGCGGGGTATCCAATAAATGTTTTTCTGTGCAGCCCTGCAAGGTAATATCTTCTATGGTTGGTGTAAAATACACATTCTTTTTATGGGTAATGGCATAATGCATAACCCTCTTTCTTGTCAGATGTGATACTTCATACAACAATACTGTCCGGGTATTACAAATGGCATCTTCTATGCCGAAAGTAATGTCTTTTTCTGATATTTTTTTACTAATATGAAATAAATGGGCATATTTGCCAAGAAGACGTTCTGTAAATTCACCAATCTCCTGCTTTTTAATATCCCTTCCATAGATAACAATCGTATCCTGTGGTTTCAAGTGACTTGCCATATACCGTTTGGAAGCAATCACTAAAGCAATGGTTCCCAAAAGCTGAAGGACACAGGCAGCCATACCTGGAAGCAAGTTAACTGGCTTATTATATATCAGACAACATTCCACATAAAGCATCAAATCTGCCATTCCAAAACAAAGTAATTGTGAAAATACTGTTTCGCCAACCTGCATGGAGGCAATACGAAAAGATTTATATAGCCGGCATAAAAATAAATACACAATACCATAGATCAAACAAGAGAAAATTCCTCCTAATACACGATGAGTGTCAAAGGTGTAATTATTATAGTAAAACAGCCAAACTAATGAAAACAATCCTATGTTCCATACTACAAGTAATGTTCTGGCTGTATTTGTGATACTTTTTCTTTCCATATATTTACCACATCCTATTCTTCTCTTTGATAATTCCCATAATATTTTCCGTAATATTTTCCATATCCATAATATTTTCCATATTTCTTTCCCGTCATTGGTACTTTATTAAGTACAACGCCCAAAATTCTGGCATTACTTCTCTCCAACTGCTGTTTTATATTCTGGGCAAATTTGTAACTGACAGAATTATTCGCAATAACCATAACTACTCCATCTACCATTGGTGATATAACAGCACTGTCAATAACCGAACCTAATGGAGGTGTATCAACAACTACATAATCATAGTTTTCCCTTGCCTCTTTGATTAATTTTTGAAATCTGTCATTTCCAAGAAGTTCACTGGGATTGGGGGCTATTGCTCCTGAAAAGACAATATCCATTCCCTCTATGTCTGTCTGGTAAATAACCTTTTGCTGCTCTTTCCTGCCTGCTAAATATTCTGTCAGTCCACCCTTTATCTTTCCAACTCCATAACGTCCTGCAAGCACAGACTTTCTCATGTCAGCATCAATGAACAAGACTTTGTTGCCACCTTCTGCTAATGCCTCTCCTAAATAAAAGGATACACTGGTTTTCCCCTCATTGGGGGTACAGCTGGTTAATGCAATCACTTTTACCTCGCTGCCACAAAACTGTATATTTGTCCTTAAGGATTTGTAGGCTTCCCTACTGCGGAAATCCAGTTTTTCTTTTTTTTCAAAGGTTATTTTTTCCACCATCTTATCCCCTTTTTCTTTCCATCAAATTCTTCCTCACCTAGTGGTATCAATGCCAAGGTATTCAACCCTAAGTATTTATCAATATCCTCTTGGGTTTTAATATTGTCATCCAATATATAACGAACAACCAGTATAAATATAGTAAGAAAAACACCAATCATTCCACCTAGCAAAATGTTTCTTTTTAGATTCGGGCTGCTTGGCACTGCCTCTACATATCCCTTTTCTACAATTTTAGGTTCGCTGACATCCATGATTTCACTAATTTTCTTTGAGGTTATCTCAGCAAACTTATCTACAATTTTTTTTGCCATCTCAGGACTCGGATGCCTAATACTGATAACCAGTATTCTTGTGTCTGTTGTGTTGCTTATGGTAGTTATACCAAGTAATTCCCGGTACTCCATATCCAAATTCAATTGCTTTATCACATCTTCTACAACAGGACGGCTCTGTACCAGCTCCGCATAATCTTTAGTAAGCTGCGTTCCCAGCTGCAAATCTGCTAAGGAAGATACCACTGTGTTCTTTCCTGCGATATACAGCTTGCTGGTGGATGTATACTGGGGCGTAATCAAACTTCTTGTCCCCACACCTGCTAATGCAGCCATTAGCAATCCGATTCCTAGTATCAGAAAAATGTGTGTCTGTATCAGATAAAAAACTTCTCTGATGTCAATTTCTATCTCTTCTTGTTGCATATGGTTTTCCATAATTTTCTATAAGGCTTATCTGTGCCTTCCTCCCTTTGTATCAATGTTAGTAGCTGTTCATGGTTCTGAACATTTACACCAATTTTATATATCCGAATGTATAAATTTATTTTCCCTTAAACATTTTGGGTTTTCTATCAGAATCTTTTCCATTTGTTTTCTTGTTACCATTCTGCCTAATTGTTTTAAACCTTCCTGCATTTTAGGGGAACGGTTCTTTGTATTATGGCTGTCACTGCCAAGAAAATGAATATATCCATCTTTTACAAGTTTCCTGCAATATCTTTTATGGAGACTATGGACATTCATCTGCATATAAACACCTAAACGGATTAATTCCTGTATCTTATCTCTTTTTTTCTTTCTATGAAGACAATCATAACGCTCTATATGTGCAAGAATTGGTACATATCCTTCCTGTATCAGTTCCCGCATACCTTGATATATTTCTGTATATGATTGATCTGGTGAGAATTCCACCAAAACGTAACGGGTTCCTGCCAAGGTCAACGCTTTCTTATCTTCCAGCCTGCTACAGATATCTTTACTATAATACAGTTCATTGCCAAGCAGTATTTTGATATCCATGCCCTCTTTATCTGCTTCCCGTTGTACCTGTTTTTGCAAATCCTCCAATTGTCCGGCTGTCAACTTATACTGTCCGGCTCTATAATGTGGTGTTGCAATAATCGTATGGATTCCCTGCTTTTTTGCAAGATGCAGCATAGCTTTTGTGGTTTCCATATCCTTTGCACCATCATCTACTCCCGGCAGAATATGAGCATGTATATCTGTATAATTTCCTTCCGTTAAAACCGGTCTTTTTCTCCATAGTCTTATCATTACATAAAAAAAGACTGTTACAATTGCCAATCCAAATGAAAATATAAATATCCATCCTGTTTCGTGTTCCAATTTATATGTAAAATTCTGTTTTAATTTTTGAATCTTGTTTTCTATATTATTGCTGTTTTTCTTTTCTTGATTATTTGTTATAATAGGATTACTTTCTCCATTTCTGATTTCCCGGGCTTTTTGTTCTATATCTTTTATTTCCTTTTCCCATTTTTCCATTAGACGAACCTTTTCTGCCTCTGTTAATTCTTCTTGTCCAGCTGTCTTACTACTGGTTTTACTTTCTGTTTTATTGTTTTTCTTTTTACTGCTTTTCTCTTTGGAAGATGCAGAATAATCATCTGTGTGCTTGTTTTCCTGTGTTGTTTTTTTGTTATTATTCTTGGGTGTAGTCCGTATCTTTACCATATATCCTTCGGATACTGCCTGTCCTATATTACCTGTAATCCCACTGATACATTTATTTTTCTGGTCTGCTGTTAAGTCCACACTATCTTCTGCAAAATATGCACGCAGAGCTTCTTTATAAGAAGAATCTATAACATATACCTCTCCATTATAGGTAAATTCTCTCTCTAAGACCTCTAACACTGCATCCTCATTTCCATTAATATTTCCATTGGCATATAGTCTTGTTTCAGTAAGAAATCCAAGTATACTGCTTAATGCCATTACAAATACTGCTACCTTTTTTCTCTTGCACATTTTAACTGCTCCTTCCTGAAATCTTTGTTTTCCTTTTCCTCTCTATCACTCTACAACATAGAAAGGAAAAGGAAATAGTTTTATGTACAACTCAAAAAGAGAAAATCCACTGCTTCCACCTATAAATCCAGGTCAAAAATAGCCTTTCTTTAAGATAATTCGTAACTGTTCAGAAACATGAATAGTTACGTTCTAAGCCCATACAAATTCGCCTTCGGCGAGGGGCTTAGAACAATCAAAATTTACTTTTTCTTACGAAACACGCAGTAAATGCGTGTTTCTATCTGAATAGTTACGATAATTCAAACTTCGGGAATTCTGTCTTTGTTGCCGTGACAGTGACATAAGCCTGCTTAGCATTAACATCTATCCATGTTTCACATTTAATATCATCTAGTATAAAGCTTCCTTTATTATTTTCTTTCTTTTCTACAGTTTCGTTTTCATCCTTACCATTTTTTGTATATGCAATTGTTACAGTACTGCCTATCGCTGCATCATACAATTTATCTAATTCGTTATATGATATTTTATAGGTAGTATCACCTGCTGTTAATGTAACTTCACTACTGTCTTTCGTATAAATTTTTTGAGCATAATTTGTTATAAACTCAATATTTTCTACTGTTGTATCTGTTGTAGTAACAGTTACCTTACACTGTGTTGCTTTTCCATTTGATAAAGATACTTCTGCAACACATGTGAAATTATCTATAGTAACGGTTGCTTTCTTAAGTGAATCCGCTACAACCGGTGCTACTCCTGTTACTGTCTTCTCAACATTCGTTTCATTATTATACTCAATTTTTGTGTAAGGAATATCCGTTGCTGTTGGATTATGATAATATCCCCGTAGGTCTTCTTTATTAATCTTATAAATTTCTACTTTTCCATCTTTACGTGTCACTTTAAATTGTGCATTTACATCAGCAACTGTATATGTTTTCTCCGCTTGAGCTGTCACTGGTGCTGGGGTAGGGGTAGATGGGCTTGGTACATAAGAACCACCTGAATTTCCTCCACTTGAACTTCCTCCGGATGGTGTTGCAGATACTACTGCACCTCCTGCTACAGAACTATTATTTACTGTTGTACCAGTTACCCCTTCCGATACTGCAATCTTATTGTAAGTCACACCTTGAATCACAGAATTATTTCCGTTAACGGTAACTTCTGTTACTTTTCCTGTTCCCTTAATCACTGTTTCCGCAGCATCTGCTTTTACACTTTCTACAGTTCCAACCACTTCCATAATGGTTCCTATTGCAGTTTCTGCTGTCTCTACTTTTGATACTTTTCCGGTTTGTTCTACTTTCAACTCTGTATTAGCAGCCTCTACACAAATTTCTCCCACTTCTGCCAAGATTGACATAGCGGTTGCGGTTGCTTCCTTTGCAACAGTCACACTCTTTACAGGTGCTGCAATCTCCACATTTGATTTTGTTAAAATTGTAACTTTGGAAATCTGTCCCTTTGAAGAACCTGTAATCTTTACATCTGCTGAAACTTTCACATCAGCAATGACTGTTTCATCTGCAATAACAATTGTAGGAACTTTGTCATTTTCAAATGTGGCAGCAAATACTTTTACATTTTGTGCTGCAACTACTGCCTTCTGGGTAATATCCACATTGGAAATATCTGCTTTTTTTATCTTGACCGTGTAATTTGCTCCATAATTTAGGGTAAGTGTATTTTTTATTGTAATGTTATCTAATGTAATTTCTGCTTTCCCAACAGAAGCTTCAATCACTACATTATCGTAAGTTCCACTTATATCCACTGTGCCATTTACAACATCTGCTGCCTTAATTACCTTTGTTATACCAGCAGGTGTTGTTGGCTCAATACTTGGCTCTGTCGATGGTTCAGCACTTGGCTCTGTTGTCGGTATTGCTGTTGGTTCTATTGTTGGCATTACCGTTGGTTCTGTTGTCGGCATTACCGTTGGCTCTGTCGTTGGTATTGCTGTTGGCTCTGTTGTCGGCATTACTGTTGGTTTGGTTGTTGCCACTACCGCTTTTTTTACTTTTACCGTCAATACTGCCTTTTTGCCTGAACCATCCTTTGCCTTAATCGTGATCTTAGCTGTTCCTTCTTTTTTCGCTGTAACTTTACCTTTTGAAGTTACTGTAGCTACCGTTTTGTTAGAAGAAGCGTATGATACCGTCTGCAAAGCCTTTGCAGGTGTTACTGTTACTTTGTTTTTCTTTGTGATCTGATAAGTTGCTCCCTTATTCAAAGTAATTGTCTTTGTCTTTAAACCAATTGATTTTACTGCACTTTTAACTGTCACTTTACACTTCTTTACTACCGTTTTCTTTTTATAGGTCAACTTCACAGTAATAACTGTGGTTCCTGTTTTTTTCCCTTTTACAACACCCTTTTTACTTACAGTTGCAATTTTTTTGTTTTTAACTGAATAAGAAAATTTTGTTGCCTTAGGTACTTTGTTGACTGCTATTGTTTTCTTACAGCCCACTCCCACCGTCATTGTCTTGGTTACAGCTGCCTTATTTAGATTTTTCACCGTAGCTGCCTGTGTGACAGACACAGGTGCCGATGAAGTTACTGTCAGTGCTACTGCTAAGGCTAATGCTGTCTGTTTACATGTCTTTCTCATGTTTCTCTCCTCCTTAAAATTGGATATTCACTATTATTTTCACAGGCAATACTGTGCACTTTCTGAAAAATACATAGTTATAACCTGTTGATACATGGTATCATGTTTGCTACCATTCGCTTTATTCAATATAATACTACATTATGTTGCCAACCTTCCCATTATTTTACATTTTTCACCTCTTTTTGACTGATTTTATTTCACTTTTTATGTAGATTTAATAAAATTTTGATTTTTATCAATATTTCTGCTTGAAATTGGCAATATAATGTAGTAATATATTGCCCAAAAAATTATAGTTCTAGTTTTTCTAAAGCATTACGCTTTTCCTCTATCGTAGTTAATGTATATCTCCTTGTAGTCTCCACATTAGAATGTCCTAAAATATCTGCCAAATCTAAAATGTTGCCTGTTGTTTTCATAAAAGTTTTCGCAAACAAATGCCGAAAACTATGAGGATATACTTTTTGGATATCTACATCTGCCCTCTTTGCTATTTTTTTTAACATTTTCCAGATTCCCGTTGTGTCAAGAGGTTTTTTCTGATCTCTTCCAAAAAAAAGATATCCATTATGAATTTCTTCTTTTTGGCAATATTCATCCAAAAGCTGCATTAAACTTTTTGGCATATAGATTTCTCTATATTTTCCTTTTCTCATTACTGTTATTTTTCCACTCTTTAATGCATCTGTTGTTAAATACTGCAATTCCCCTACTCTCATTCCTGTCATGGCAAGTACCTTAATAATCATATAATTCCGCCAGGATTTTTGTTCTTTTGCAACTTCTATCATTTTTTCATATTCCTGTTTGGACAAAACATTTTCCAAACTGCTATTTTTTTGTATCCTGACTGTTTTTAAAAGCAAATCGTTGCGTTCTGCCCATTTCATAAAAACATTAACAGATATAATATATGAATTTATGGTATTAGGCTTATAATGTTCTATAAGATAACATTTATAAGCTTGTAAAGTGCTCTTTTCTACTTCATTCTCTCCCATAAAATCCAGCATTTTTTTTATATCCTTTACATACTTTTCCAAGGTTATTGCACTATATTCTCTCTCTTTCATTTGCTTTTCAAACAAGTCCAATTTTTCCATAATTTCTGTTGCCTTCATAAAACATTCCTCCTTTTTCTCCTTTAAAAATAACCATTCAAGCGAAGCCTAAACAGTTACATAATTATTGTATCATAATCGCAGATATATAACTGGATTATCGTTACTGTTCACATCATAAGTGTGAACAGTAATGATAATCCGCTTGTCTGTATTTTTTCCATTTCTTGTTTAAACTATGTGTACAAATCACCATGCGGTTATTCTACCTTTGTAGAAAAAGTAAAGGAGTATAAAATTGGGCAATTAGTATCTTTGCAAACTGGCAAATGTATTATAAATATCCAGTTCCCCCCAACCAAAACTGCGGTTTGGTACAGTCATATTTTCTTTTCTAGCTCCCCTTATCAAGTAGTATTTACAGGTAACTGTATTCATTCTAAAGTCATTTTGACCAATAATAGCCCATTCTAAAAGCATTGCCGCTGCTCCTGCCGTATGTGCAGCCGACACACTGGTTCCACTCCGTTGCCCATAACGCAGCCGGGACACTGGTCCATACACATCCACTCCAGGTGCTGCAATATCAGGTTTTATAGAGTTATTAGCAGTATAACCCCTGCTGGATTCCAGAAAAATACTATTATTCCGATGATTAAAAGCAGCTACCGTTATTACCCTGTTTACATTTCCCGGCTCACATAAAGTCACATCCGGTGCAGGATAGATAAATGCTGTCCTGTCAGAAATAAATTCTCTCATAGGCAGCCATATATTATAAGTTGCACTATCTTCTTCTAAATTATATACCCGCAGACGCCAAATTCCTTCTGTTGGATTCTTAACCCGAATTGCTATCAATTCTTTTCCTGAATAATATTCCACTCTTTCATAATGTACAAAAATTTTCGCTCTCTCAAAAACAAAGCCGATAGTCTGTTCATAATTTCGTATGGGAATACGTTCCGTAAATTCTCCTGTAGGGGACACAAAACCTATAGACAAAGAACCTATGGCACTAGTCCATAGTTCCATAGTAAAATCTTCATTATCTTCCAAATCCAACTCCACTTCTTCTTCTGCCCCACCTCCTATTGTACTGGCATAATGATGCCCTAAATTATTTTCATTTCCTCCAGCCACTACGGTACAAATGCCTCCCACAGAACCCATCTGGTTCAGATAAGCTCCAAGAGGCAGCATTCCCTCATGGCTTCCGGCATTTGAACCAACTCCTAAACAAACAACTATTGGTCTTTGCAATTGTCTGGATTTCTGCCTTAAGTATTCGATTCCCATCATAATATCATTTTCCTGATAACAGGGAATACCACTTTTGATTCCAAAAAAATTCCTTAGATTTTCTTTTGCTTCCTTCAGTTTTACCATAATAATAGTAGCATTCGGTGCCACTCCGGTAAAATCCTCCTCCTCTGAAATATTTCCTGCAGCAATGGCTGCCATGAAAGTACCATGATAATTTAAATCTTGATGAGGTATGGCTTCTCTTGGATTATCACTCTCTAAAGCTCTTGCAATGTCCTCCTTGTTATATTCTACTCCATAAGGCACCTCCCCATTTTCTTCTTCTGTCTCCATTGATTGATCCCAGATATATGCAATACGGCTGGTGCCGTCTGTATTTTGAAAAACCGGGTTGGTAAAATCTATCCCCGCTTGAGTTTCTTCTTTGTTAAATTTTGGTAACTATTTAGGTAGAAACACGCATTTACTGCGTGTTTTGTAAAAAAAAAATGAAAGTTGATTGCTATGTGCTACGCACTCCCGCAATCACCAACTGTATTCGTATTTTGGGCTGCCGCCCTACATACTCATACAGTTTAGCCAGCCAAATGGCTATATTTCTTTACAAGCAAGCTTGCACGAAATATAGCCGTTTGTCAGGACTTTCATAGTAAATTTTGTACTTTATCAAACAATTCTTCTGTCACAATTTTTTCATGATGGTTCTTTTGAATCATCCACTGCTCTGGTAAAGTTTTCCTGTTTCGTCCTCCAACATATTCTTTTTCATATTTTCCCTGAATCAATTCCCCCATATATACTCTGTTTTTCAAAATACGCCATACTGTAGCCGGATACCAATGATACTTTTTCTTATTGCTTTTGCCCTCCCGGAATTCTTTTGGCGTTTTTATCTGCATTTTCCTTAGCTTCCTTGCAATTTCTGTAACCCCATACCCTTCTTCTGCTAGTTGAAATATTTTTCTCACCACCTCTGCCTCTTCTTCTTTTATTTTGATTGTATGTCTGTCATAAGAACTTTTTTCATATCCGAAAGGCGTATTTGCACTTACATAAATCCCTGCCTTTTTTTTTGCTCTTAATGCACTTTTTACTTTATGGGAAATATCCTTACTATACAAATCGTAGCATAATCCACGGAACTGCATATCCATTTCTGGAATATGTTCTGGATACTGTTGGCTGTCATATCCATCATTTACAGAAATAAACCGGACTTTATGGATAGGAAACAATATCTCCATATACTCCCCTAATAATAAATAATCTCTTGCCAGCCGGGAAAAATCTTTCACCAGAATACAATCTATCTTTTCCTCCTTCACCAGACTAAGCAGCCTCTTTAATTCAGGGCGTTCCTCATTTACACCGCTATATCCATCATCTGAAAATTCCATTATCTGTATTTTATCCGAAAAACTAACTTGCTCTTTTTGAATAAATGCCTGCAATAAATTTCTTTGCCCGGAAAGACTCTGGCTCTCCCCTTCATTAAAATCTTCTTTTGAGATCCGCAAATAAATTCCAATCCTATACATCTTCTAACACCTTTATATTTTTTTAGCTATTTCAAAAAACTTTTTTTTACATATTATTGGCGGATGTGTATTCTTTTGTATGAAATCTCCTGAAGCTTTCCATTCCCTATCAGAATAAATTTTATATACTTCTCGCTGTTTCTTTGCTTTCACCATAAACCCAAGATAAACCGGATTCGTTAAAATATGTTTTATTCCTGTTACAGACCAAAACTTTACATCATATATGTTTATTTCTTTTACCTTTCCTTTTTTTCGATATTCTCTTGGCGGATTAATTTTTTTTTGATACAATATTTTTATAATATCTTTTATGGCTATTCCCTCGAGATACCACTCATATATGTCCCTTACTACTTCTGCTGTTTCCTCTTCTATTTCCAGTTTCCTCCCTACTTCGTTCTTTACGATTTGATATCCGTATGGTGGATTGCCTCCTGTGTATTCCCCTTTTTTCCATTGTTGTTGCTTTACAGATGCTACCTTTCTTGAGATATCCCTCGCATACATTTCATTTACCAGATTTTTCAAAGAAAATAACTCCTCATTTTCTCCCCATTGAAAACTATCAAAAGAATCATTTACTGCAAGAACCCGGATATGATATTGGGGTAAAACCTTCTCCACATAACATCCTGTCTCCAGATGATTTCTTCCTATTCTGGATAAATCCTTAACGATAATACAATTAATTCTTCCCTCTTTCGCTTCTGCAATCATTTTTTCAAATCCTTTTCTGTGAAAATTCATACCACTTTTTCCGAGGTCAATGTAGGAATCTATCCACATCATATCAGGATTATTGTCTATGTACTCTTTACAAATAGCAATCTGGGTATCAATAGACTCCTCTTTCTGTTCATCTCCTTTTACCGATAACCGGGCATAAATTCCAACTTGATACTTCTTTTGCTGTTCTATTCCTTCATTCGTTATTCTTCCAAATTTCTTTCTTGAATTTCTAGCCAAAATATCACCCTTTCTAATGTGTCAGTACACTTTGGTCTCACTCATGATAATGTTCTGTAACTGTTCAGAATCATGAACAGTTACAATGTCCTTTCTGTTTTAGCAGAACGATGAGTTACTGCGAAAATTATCTCTATCTTATTTTTATGATAGACATATATTTTTTCTACAACTGTAGCCAATAACTTTCTATCTACTTTTTCTGCCTGAATTGTCCTCATCTGTTCCAATATCTTTTGTTCCAGTACTTCCTCTGCTATACTATGACGGCTGCATCCCTTCCCTCTATTATAGGTTCCACAAATGTAATAAATTCTATCCCCTGTCTTATTATGGTTTATTCTCCGGTGCATTTGTTCCCTGCAATCTCCACAGTATAAGAATCCTGCAAATTTATAAGATGGTTTCTCTGTGTTAGATGCCCTGCAGTCTGCCATAAGAAGCCTTTCCACCAGTTCAAAGTCTTCTTTTTTTATTAATGCTTCATGCATACCCAAAACCCGGACCCACTCTTCTTTTTCTTTTTTCTGCGTTTTCTTCATTTTAAAATTTAATTTACCTGTTTTACCCTGCACTAATGTACCAAGATAAGTTTCATCCTGCAAAATTCTCCGGACGGTCACCTGAGACCATTGGGTATTTTCTTCCCTCACAAATCCCGAAAAATAATGTTCCCCCTTGGATTTTTTATAAGCATAAGGTGATAACACCCCTGCTTCATTTAACTTATCTGCTATTGCCTTTGGACTATATCCTTCAATTTTCCACTGAAATATTTTTTTTACCATACAAGCTGCTTCTTCATCTACTACAAGATGATGGCGGTTATCTGCATCTCTTTTATAACCATACACAGGAAAAGCTCCGATAAACTCGCCTTTTTCCCTTTTGATTTTCTGGCAGCTTCTTACCTTTTTAGAAATATCCCTGCAATAAAAGTCATTCATAAAATTTTTTACAGGAATCATAAGATCTCTTTCACTAAAATTCGCATTCAGGGAATCAAAGTTATCATTGATGGCAATAAACCGTACAAAAAAAGCCGGAAAGGTCTTTTGAATCAACCTTCCGACTTCTATATAGTCTCGTCCCAATCTGGATAAATCCTTTACAATAACACAGTTTACCACACCTTCTTCAATATCTTTCATCATAGAAAGAAATCCCGGTCTGTTAAAATGCACTCCCGACCAGCCATCATCTACATAAGTATTATAAATAACCATATCTTCTTGTTTATTGATAAAATTTTCAATCAAAGTTCTTTGAGAAGAAATACTATTACTTTCTTTTTGATAATCTGTAAATGCTTCTTTATCCTCTCTGCTCAACCGAAGATATATGGCAACCTGATACTGCAATCCGTACCACTTCCTATGTTGGGTTCTTTTACTATTTTATTGTATTTTTTCGGTAGTATGCTGAATAGTTAAAACTGGCTTACTAAATTCACCATTTCAATGGCAGAAAGTGCACAATCGTATCCCTTATTTCCTGCTTTTGTTCCAGCACGCTCAATTGCCTGTTCAATATTTTCTGTTGTTACAATACCAAATAAAACAGGAATTCCGGTGTTCATTCCTACCTGTGCAATTCCCTTAGATACTTCATTACATACGTAATCATAATGACTGGTTGCACCACGGATTACCGTTCCTACACAAATAACAGCATCAAACTTTCCAGACTCTGCCATTTTCTTTGCCATCACTGGAATTTCAAATGCTCCCGGCACCCATGCTGCCGTAATATTTTCTTCTTCTACACCATGTCTTACTAAACCATCTACTGCACCACTCAAAAGTTTACTTACAATAAATTCATTAAAACGTGCTGCAACTATTCCTACTTTCATACCTTCTTTTGCTACTAATTTTCCTTCTACAACTTTAATTCCCATGTTCATTCTCCTTTTCTTTTTACAATTCAATGTATCTGTTCAGTACCTGAACAGATACGAGATTTTAGCCCATAAAAATTCGCAAACGAAGGCTAAAATCTTGTAAAACTCGGATTTGCCAAGCAAATCCTCGAGTATGTTCTAAACAGTTGTAACAGTTCAGCCGGGGGCTGACCTGTTACGGAATTGGGCAAGCTTCGCATATAAATTGCCCAATTCCAATCCTGTTTTAGTCTTTTTTACGGTCTGCACAGCGGAGTGTGCAGACCTACCTGAACTGTTACGAACAGTTACAATTCAATATCTTTGAATACATGTCCCATACGTTCTTTTTTTACTTTCAAATAATCTACGTTGGTATCTTTAGGTTCAATTTCAATTGGTACTCTCTTTGTTACCTTAAGACCAAAACCATCCAGACCATATATCTTGGTTGGATTATTGGTTAGCAACTGCAGGGATTTTACCCCCAAGTCTCTCAGTATTTGTGCTCCTACCCAATATTCACGAAGATCTGGTGCAAAACCAAGTTTGATATTGGCATCTACCGTATCATATCCTTGCTCCTGCAATTCATAAGCCTTTAATTTATTAATCAGACCAATTCCTCTGCCTTCCTGACGCATGTAAAGCACCACTCCTCTGCCCTTTTCTTCAATACATTTCATGGCAGATACTAACTGTTCTCCACAGTCACAACGGTTAGAGCCAAATACATCACCTGTCAGACATTCCGAATGCACACGACATAACACATCCTCACCATCGCTAATATTTCCTTTTACTAATGCTACATGATGTTCTCCTGTTATATCATTGACGTACCCAAACATCTTAAAATCACCGTATTTTGTAGGCATTTTTACTTCTGCTTCTTTTACCACATGTTTTTCATGTATACGGCAATAATCCTGCAAAGCCTTAATTGTAATAAACTTTAGCCCATATTCCTTAGCAAGCTCCCAAATCTTTGGTGTCTGCATCATGGTTCCATCCTCATCCATAATCTCACAACAAAGCCCACACTCTTTTAATCCTGCCAAACGGCATAAATCTACGGTTGCTTCTGTATGTCCATTTCTGGTCAACACTCCGCCATGTCTTGCCACCAACGGGAACATGTGTCCCGGATGACGGAAATCTTCTGGTTTTGCATCTTCCTCCACACACTTCATAGCAGTAAGGGAACGCTCCACAGCAGAAATACCTGTAGTTGTATCCACATGATCAATTGATACGGTAAAGGCAGTCTCATGATTATCTGTATTGTGTGTAACCATTTGTGCCAGACCAAGCTTATCTGCCAGTTTTTTAGACATAGGCATACAAATTAATCCTTTTGCCAATCTTGCCATAAAGTTTACATTTTCTGGTGTGGCAAACTGGGCAGCACAAATCATGTCTCCTTCATTTTCTCTATCTGGATCATCTGTAACTAAAATAATTTTACCATTCTTTAGATCTTCCAGTGCTTCCTCCACCGTGTTATATGTGTATTCCATTCACGAAAACACTCCTTTCTAATGTTATTGTAATTAAAATCTGTATCAGTTCAGAACCATGAACTGTTACAAAAATCCATATCCTCGCAGAAAATCCTCTGTAATATGACTTTCTTTCTGTTCCTGTTGTGGCTGTAAAAATTTTTGAACATATTTTCCTATTATGTCATTCTCCAAATTCACTTTGTCTCCTGCTTTTTTATGAGATAGTATAGTATTTCCTCCTGTATGCGGGATAATCGAAACTGCAAAATCCTTTGCTGTAATTCTGGCTACAGTAAGACTAATACCATCTATAGCAATGGAGCCTTTTTCTACAATTCCCTGTAAAATTTCCGCTGGTGCTGACAAAGTATACCAGACTGCTGTTCCTTCTGGTTCTATCGAAATAATTTCACCCATTCCATCAATATGTCCAGATACAATATGCCCGCCAAATCTTCCATCTGCAGGCATGGCACGTTCCAGATTCACAACACTGCCCACCTGTAAATCTCCTAAACTGCTTCTGCGGAAAGTCTCTCCCATGACATCTGCTGTAAAACTATCTCCTTTCAAGCTGGTAACTGTTAGACAAACACCATTGACGGCAATACTATCGCCAATTTTTGTTCCTTCTAATACTGTATCTGCAATGATGGAAAGTTTTCCAGTTACACCATTCTTTTCTATTCTTGCTATTTTGCCCACTTCTTCTACAATTCCTGTAAACATAATTACCTCCTCTCTCTAAAGATTTTTACAATTATCTTGATTTTTCATCTCTATAACTATATCTTCCCCTATTTTTTGAACCTGTTCTATGGAAAAAGAATATGCCTCCTTTGCCAAGGAAACTCCTTCTCCTTCCACTGGTGTTTTTGACTGGCTTCCTCCAAACATCTTTGGAGCCATATAAACATATACTTTTTTGACTAGTTCTTCTCTCAATGCTGTATCATTTAGAATCCCACCACCTTCAAGAAGTATACTATCTATTCCTTTTTCCCCAAGAATCTTCATGAGTTTTGTTAAATCAATCTCTCTTTCTTTCTCTGGAACTTCAATTATCTCTACCTGTTTCTTAATAAGTTGTTCTTTTTTTTCTTTTTGCTCTTTTGTAAATTCCTGTTTTTTAACAGCCACAATTGTAGGAATCTCCTTTGCTGTCTCCACAATCTGACAATCTACTGGAATTCTCAGATTGCTATCACAAATAATACGGATAGGATTTTTTCCATTTGGTATACGGCAGTTTAACAAGGGATTGTCCGCAAGTAAGGTTCCTATTCCCACCATAATGCCCATATAGCGATGACGAAGGTATTGTACATGTTCTCTTGCCTTTTCTCCTGTAATCCACTTAGAATCTCCTGTTTTGGTAGCAATCTTTCCATCTGCTGTCATAGCATATTTCATCACCACATAAGGTTGTTTGGTGGTAATATAATGAAAAAATACCTCATTCATCCCATCACATTCTGCCCTGCAAAAATCCTCTATCACTTCAATACCTGCATCTCTAAGTTGTTTTACCCCTTTACCTGCTACTAAAGGATTCGGATCTCTGGAGCCAATCACCACCCTGCTAATTTTCTTCTCAATAATTGCCTCGGTACAAGGTGGTGTCTTTCCATAATGGCAACAAGGCTCTAAAGTTACATATATTGTAGCACCTTCGGCATCTTCTGTTAATTGTGCAATGGCATTTCTCTCCGCATGTAATTCTCCACAACGCTCATGATAACCTTCTCCTATGATTTTCCCATCTTTTACAATCACCGCTCCAACCATAGGATTGGGATTGGTATACCCAATTCCCTTTTTGGCCAGTTCCATTGCCCGTTCCATATATTTTCTTTCTATCATATCTCTACTTCCTTTTATACAAAAAAAACCCTAGAAACTTCTAAGGTCTTTTTATTTTCACGTATAAATTATCTGCAAAATCATATATTTTACAAATATCTTTCCGCTTCTTCTCTCATCCAGACTATACTGTCGGCTTTGGAATTTCACCAAATCATGCCTTTGGGCTTGCGGGCTTTTACCGCCGGTAGGGATTTACACCCTGCCTTGAAGAATTCTTTTTAATTTCTTCTTATTATATACCTATCTCTGCTATAAATCAATAGAAAATGTTAATGTTTACACCTACGGTGCAAACATTAACGGAATCCACCCTATTTAGAATTCGCCTTCGGCGAAAGGCTGGATTCTTCTCTGCCACTACTTATTCTTACGCACTTTGCAGCAAGTGCAAAGTGCTACCTGTGAACAGTAACTATATAATTACAGACCATTTTTCTAATAAACGCTCCAAGCTATAAGCGGCATTTGCAGGACTGGTAGACGGGAGCACCGTACATACTACACCAGTTGCAGATTCCACATACTTTTTATATAAATTTCCTGCAGTTTTTCCATTTACATAAATTTTCTTAATGGATGTTTTTCTCAAAAGTCCCGAAATATCTGCTGGTATTACGTTTTTGATGCTACTGTCACTAGAGCCTTTAATCTCACAGCTTGCAATTACATCCCATAAAGCGATGCCATGTATTAACAGCATACTTTTCTTTTCTTCTATGGTTACAGGCTCTGTACATTTCAATATCCTGCTTAATACTTTCCAAAAACGGTTTCTGGGATGTCCATAATAAAAGCCTTCCTCTCTGGATTTTACAGAAGGCAGACTTCCCAAAATTAATATTTTTGAATTTTTATCATATACCGGTTCAAAAGAATGGGTCACTCTCTGATATTCTCCCATAAAAACTCCTCTCTGAACTATAACAATATTATCACTCACTCCCCCGTATCTACAAAACCTATTAAAACATTGTTTCCAAGTAAGTCAAAATCTGGTTGTCTTCGTATTCGGAGAGCACCTATGTTCTCCACACTAGAGGTGTCTAATAATCCAAAACATTTTGGTACTCCCCCATAACCATATTTCTTAAAAGAAATGGGACCAGATTTTTCAATACTTTCATAAATAGTAACAAAATCTTCATTAATAATCTGCATACAATCTGGACGGAATATTTCTTCAATCTCTCTTGCATTTCCTCCCGTTTCAAGAATATACTCAGCGTATTCTTCTGAATATGCATACGACCTACATGATCTGAATAAATCCATAATGCTTCCTTTCTGCCCAGGGGAAAACGGACAATGTTTGTAACAGTCCAGCCAGAGCTGACCTGTTACGGAATTGGGCAAGCTTCGCATATAAATTGCCCAATTCCTTTTCCTGTTTTAATCACTTATACGGTCTGCACAGCGGAGTGTGCAGACCTACCTGAACTG
>CAMWUK010000055.1 GCA_947177415.1 uncultured Clostridiaceae bacterium | reverse complement strand
GATGTTGATAACAGAAAGAAAGGATTTGCAATTCTTAATCACCAGCCACCATCCTAAAATTATTAATGGTATTACAAAAGAGAAATGGAAAATTATTGATAGAGACATTTCTATTATTACAAATACAAGCAGTATAAATTATGGGATAGGAAACAGTCAGCATGATGCCTATTTTAATTTATTAAGCAGATGGGAATATGAGGGAAAGATATAGATGAATTATTATTTTTTGCTGGAAGATGAAAAATCATTTATTAAAGTTTTACCTAAATGGTTAGAATACATGGGATTTCATTGTATGAGAGTTGCGGATATAACAGACGTTACAGACAATTCTTATGTTATGCAAAGTGGACAAGGGGTAACACAATTGATAACAAAGGTTTTATATCAAACGATAGACACTATATTAAATAGTTCTAATAGAATAGATTCTTTGGTAGTAATTGTTGATGCAGAGGAAGAAGAAGTCGAAACAAGAAAGCACGAAATTTATACCAAGATTTCTGATTATGAAAGTGAAAAGGAAGTAGAATTTGATTTTGATGTAAAGGTAATCGTTTGTAATCATTGTTTTGAAAGCTGGTTACTAGGAAATGAAGATATATATCCCATTGAAGAACCAGATAAATCTTCCTTTTTTTATCCATATTATGTACACTATAATGTAAAAACAAATGATCCAGAATATATGCAAGTACCAGAAGAAATTAACGAACCTACTGCTCGCTATCATTTTCACTATTTACATGATGCTTTCTTATATAAAAAAATTAGATATAATAAGAAGAAACCTGATTATGTGGCAACAAAAAGTTATTTTTCAAAACTTGTTTCCAGAATGGATCATACTGTACATATCCGTTCTTTTAAAGAATTATATGATTATATACATGAACAAAACATAAAATGATAACAAATAATTAAAGGAAAGAACAAAGTGGGCAAGCCCACATCAACTCCCCTAACCCCTCATTCATGAGGGGATTGCACACTTTGCGTGCCAGATGCGTGTTGCATGTTTTTTGCAACAATATTCCTTACACATCTGTGCACATCCTGAGCGGAGCGTTTTTACTTTATAGGACGAACTTTCCTGTAAAGAAAAAAAGTGCCATGCATATCATTCCATTCATGCATAGCACTTTTACTCTTATTTCTTCTTTTTTTGTACAGAATAGCCAAAGGTTCCAAGCAACTCTCCCAGAGAAAAATATTCCCCATGGGAATACATTACCAAATCTGCCTCATTGAGACAGAATTTCCCTTTTTCGTCCAAGAGATCCCTCTCTATATTTACACCAACCACATCTGCCAAAAACATGTGATGAGAACCAAGTTCCTTTATCTCTGTTACCTTACATTCAATATTTACGGGACATTCCTTAATCAAAGGTACAGATAGATGAGTGGCTTTCTCTTTGGTTAGATGCATTTCTTCAAATTTATCCACATCTCTGCCAGACCAGACACCACAATAATCCACAGTTCTTACCAAATCCTTGGTGGTTAAGTTGATAACAAACTCTCCACTATTCTTTATCATATCATAAGAGTGCCGGTTAGGACGGACAGAAATATACACCATAGGCGGATTGGTACATACGGTTCCTGTCCATGCCACTGTAATAATATTGTCCCTTTTTCCTGCTTCGCTACAGCTTACCATAACAGCAGGCAAAGGATATAACATATTCCCGGGTTTCCAACATTCTTTGCTCATAATATTCTCACATCCATCACTAAATTTTCGTTACTGTTCACACCTATGGTGCAAACAGTAACAAATTTTCTTCATCTATCCTCAATTATTCACGTCCTATATTGCAGACCGCTGCTATCGCAGCTAGGAGCTGCTTAACTTAAAAATTTCTTAAGTACAGATATAAAAAGCTCCATACTAATTGGCTTTGAAACATGGGCATTCATTCCACTTTTTAAAGCTGCTTCTTTATCTTCTTCTAATGCATTGGCTGTCATGGCAATAATAGGTAAATCTTTCACATCCGCTCTTGACATATTCCGGATTGTTCTGGTTGCTTCATAGCCATTCATAATCGGCATCTGCACATCCATTAAGATTGCATCATAATAGTTTTCTTCTGCCTTCTCCACCATGGAAACTGCGTCTGTTCCGTCTGGTGCAGTTTCCACAAGAAAACCAGCCTCTTCCAATATCACTTGTGCGATCTCACGGTTTAATTCAATATCTTCTACAAGCAGAATACGCTTTCCACTGAAATCAGCTAACGTCCATTCTGCAACCTCTTCCGTCTTATCAATCAGGTTATTAGCAGCAAGAAGCACAGATTTCAGATCAGACATAAAGAGCGGTTTTGCACAAAAAGCAGTAATTCCCGCACTTCTTGCTTCTTCCTCAATGTCTGTCCAATCGTATGCCGTCAAAATAATAATAGGTGCCTCACTCCCTACCACATTACGAATTCGTTTTGCGGTTTCCAAACCACTGGTTTCCGGCATCTGCCAGTCAATAATATAGGTATGGTAAGGATCACCCTCCTCATGGGCACTTTTTGCACGGTATGCAGCTTCCCTGCCGGAAGTCGTCCACTCAGAACGCAGACCAATTTGTTTCAACATTTTACTTACACTGTCACAAGTGTTAAAATCATCATCTACAACCAAAGCACGCAATCCTTCCAGCTCCTTAATTTGTGTGGCATTTTTTTCAATATCCTGCAATTTCAGTGCAAGTTCTACCGTAAATACACTTCCCTTGCCAACTTCACTTTCCACACTGATTGTACCATTCATCATTTCAACAATATTTTTGGTAATCGCCATGCCAAGTCCGGTTCCCTGAATACCATTCTGGGTGGTAGTGGACTCCCTCTCAAAAGGTTCAAAGATATGTTTTACAAACTCAGATGACATACCCATACCATTATCCTTAATGATAAAGGTAAAATCTCCATATCCATGACGGAATGTTGTTTTCTGCATAATACGGAATGTGATGGTTCCTCCGGCAGGTGTATACTTGACAGCATTGCTTAATAGGTTGATAAACACTTGGTTTAATTTAAGCGGATCGGCTATCACATCCTCATTGGCAACCTCAAAAGTATCAATAAACAATTCAAGCTGCTTTGCCTTTACCTGTGGCTGGATAATATTGAGCAGATTATGCATTAACTCAGAAATATTACACTCTTGTTCTTTAATCTGTACCTTTCCGCTTTCAATTCTGCTCATGTCAAGAATATCATTGATTAGACTTAACAAATGGTTACTGGAAGAAAGAACCTTTTCCAGACAGTCATGAACCTGCTCTTTGTTATCAATATGGCTGACTGCAATCGTTGCAAACCCTATAATCGCATTCATCGGAGTACGGATATCATGAGACATATTAGAAAGGAAGGTAGTCTTTGCCCGGTTTGCATGCTGTGCCTGCATCAATGCATCCTGCAGAGCCTGTGTCTGCTCTCTCTGTTTTTGAACCTGCTCGGTAATTTCCTTAGACACTACCATAACCATAATATCATCTGTATCATTATCCTGTGTCATAATAAATGACTGACGGATGCATATCTGTTCTTGTTCAGAAACCCAGTTCCAATAGTCCACAACAACTTCCGCATCCCCTTGTTTAAAACGTTCTTGTAAATAGCGGATGTTCACCATGGTATTGTAATCTTCCATAGATTCTTCTAAAACAAATCTTTTCCATCGTTCAAAATATTCAGAAGCCTTACATGGTGCTTTCAGCCCTACCTTTTCCAAAAAGGATATCTGCTGCCCATCTTTCATGGAAATAATATCATGTTCAATAAGATTCTGTGTTAAATTAAACTCGAAGGTAGAGAAAGAATTGGAGGTAACCGCAATCCGATACTGTCTTTCTTTTCGGTCTGCAAGAGACATTTCCGCTTGAATATGCAGCTCTTTTTTCTTTACTTCTGTAATATTCTGGCGAATAAATAAAATCTTGCTTACCTTGCCATCCTTTCTCTCTAAACAGATAATATTCACATGTTCCCACTCTGGACAGCCATTTCGCATTACATGGCACTCAAAACGCAAATCATTATGTTCTGCCAGAGATTCAATTATCGAATCTCTGGCAATAAATTCAGCAAACTCCTGCTGGTCACCTTCATCTATTATGATAGAACACAAATACTTTGATAAAACCTGATATTCACCACTAACAGGAATGCCGCTATCCTCTGGTCTTGTTCCAGACAAATATTGATAGGTATCTGTCTCAAAATCAACCATAGCAAAACGTGAAAATAGTGTATTAACACCACTAATAATATATCCCATCTCGCGGTTTTCCTTCTCTAACAGTTTCTTTTTCCGATTTGCCCAGATAATTAAGGTAATAATGCAGATAATAAATAATCCAATCATCATTATTTCTAATTTAGTTCCTATTAGATTTTCTTCCCTTATCATACTTTGTGTAACATTTTTGGGAAATGTCTGTACAAGAACAAAATTATTCTCCAGCAGATACCTTACACAGATATTGTCTGTTTTACTGTCAGAATCACAAATAAAAGCACCTTCCCCACCATTGTCAAATACATCTTCTACATTACTGGCTGTGTCCCTGTCAATTACTTCAGATTCTAATAACACATCAAGCAGATTCTTCTCATATACTTTACCATTAGAACTGGCAATGACTTTGGATTCTGGTGTACAAAGAAATACTTCAGCTTCTTCACCAAAATAGGTGGTAGTAAGCATATTTTTCAAATATTCTTCTGCCAGAAGTGCTCCACGCAGTACACCTATAATATCACCATTATAGCGAACTGGGGCATAAAAACTAGCCATCGTTTCATCAAAAAAATGGGGATCAAATATAATACATATACCACTTTCTCCACTTATGCCATTATGATAAAAGTCCCGGTTTGTCACATCAGCAGTCCGTCCATCTGAAGCATAATCAACACCATTAAGATCTGTAAACATCAACGCATCAAACTGTGAATTTTCTTCCATTTTTTTAAGCATCTGTGCAGTAATTATTGGCTTGTCCAGGCTTTCTCCCACAAAATATGCGTAAGTATTAATACGACCTAGTGCATTGCTTAGTTCTTCATCTATTTGTTCAGCCTTAAGTTTTGCGGAATCTGCTGCATAATTTTTGTTCCGTTCCTCCATACGTCTGCTGTTTTGTACTGTATACCAGCCAAACAGAATAGCAATAGCAACCAAAAGGAATAAAACATAAATGATTTCTTGTAACATTTTCTTTCTTCCCATGAAAAAATTCCCCCTGAATATATTCATTTTGTCACTTTAACAGATTTTTATCACTGATTGAATTTTATCGTAACAGTTCAGACCTACCTGAACTGTTACATTTTATCACATTCTTGATTGCCATACAACTATTACAATAATTTCTCATATAAAAAATGTAAGAGTTCGTTACTGTTCACTCACAAGCTTGACACTTGCTGTCAAGCTATGTGCCAAGAACATAGAATAGCCAAGAATCCAGCCTTTCGCCGAAGGTGAATTATAAATAGGCTGGATTCTGTTACTGTTTGCACCGTAGGTGTGAACAGTAACAAGAGTTCAGCCATGCCATTCATATTCTGCCAGAATATACATTATGTCTAAAACTATCATAAATCGGCTGGCAAAATATTCATGTATGGCATTAAGCATATAAAAGTATATGTACAACTTGCCCTCTGTGAGCAAGCTCCCTCGTGCAAGTTGCACATATACTTTTGCATGGCTGAACTGTAACCAAAAAAGCCCTTATGCTAACTGCACAAAGGCTTTTCTATTTTAGTTATCACCCTGCAAGGCATCATATCCTTCTTCACCGGTTCTAACTTTAATTACATTTTCTACATCATATACAAAAATCTTTCCATCTCCGATATTTCCTGTGTAAAGAGCCTGTTTAGCTGCTTTTACCACATCAGCAACAGGAATCCTGCTAACAATAACTTCTACCTTAACCTTTGGAAGAAGGGTCATATCCATCTCAACACCACGGTAATACTTTGTCTGTCCTTTCTGGACACCACATCCAAGTACCTGTGTTACAGTAATACCAAGTACACCAATGTCATTCAATGCTGTCTTAAGATCCTCAAACTTATTCTGCTTACAGATAATGGACACCTTAGACAATTTTACATCAGAAGCAACTGGTGTTGTACTTTCCTTAACCTGTACAGGAACTGCATCGTCTATAGGCACAGCATTCTCTTTTTTCGCAATGGATTCTGCAGCAGTACCAGTAATACTATCACCATAAGTCAAGAAGCCTGCATAAGCAGTTTCTAAACCATGCTCTGTGGAATCCAGACCAAGAATTTCTTCTTCTTCTGTAACACGAAGACCAATTGTCTTTTTAATTACAAAGAATGCAATTGTCATAGTAACTACTGTCCATGCTGCGGTTGCAAGCATACCAACACACTGGATGCCTAATAACTTAAATCCACCGCCATAGAACAAACCTAACATCTTTTCTCCTGCACTATCTGCCAAAGAAAAACTAGGTGCTGCATCGGTTGCAACCAGACCTACGGCAATAGTACCCCAGATACCATTTAACATGTGTACGGCAACAGCACCTACAGGGTCATCAATATGTAATTTATAATCTAATAACCAAACACCAAATACAACTAATAATCCAGAAACAGCACCTACAATAATAGCACCAGCAGCATCTGTAACATCACAAGGTGCTGTAATTGCTACAAGACCTGCTAAAGAAGCATTTAAACACATAGATACATCAGGCTTACCATATTTAATCCATGTAAATGCCATACATACCACTGTCGCAATGGCAGGGGCAATGGTTGTTGTTACGAAAATTGCTCCTAATTGATCTACAGATTTTGCGGCTGCACCATTAAATCCATACCATCCAAGCCATAAAATAAAAACACCTAATGCACCAAGTGCTAAGTTATGTCCAGGGAAAGCACCAACCTTAATACTTCCATCCTTTTTCTTTTTAAACTTACCAATTCTAGGTCCTAAGAATGCAGCACCAATTAAAGCAGAAATACCACCTACCATGTGGATACAGTTAGAACCTGCAAAATCATGGAAACCAATTTCAGATAACCAGCCACCTCCCCATGTCCAGTGGGCTTCGATTGGATATACAACAGCAGAAATTACTGCGGAATACACACAATAAGAGGAGAACTTGGTTCTCTCTGCCATAGCACCTGATACAATTGTTGCTGTTGTTGCACAGAATACTAAGTTAAAAACAAAGTTAGACCAATCAAAAGTTGCATAACTGGTAAAAATATCAAATCCTGGTTTTCCAAGAATTCCCATAAAATCTTCCCCAAGGAATAATCCAAAACCTATTAATATAAATGTAACTGTACCAATACAGAAGTCCATCAGGTTTTTCATAATGATGTTACCAGTATTCTTTGCTCTGGTGAAACCAGCCTCTACCATTGCAAAACCTGCCTGCATCCAGAATACCAATGCAGCACCCAGCAAGAACCAGACACCCCAAAGCTCTGCTGATACCTCCGATATGGCTTTCATAACTTCATCTGTCATAACATTTTCCTCCTTTTTATGAAAAAAGAAGCAAGAGAATTCCTCCGACCGTACAAACTTATCATCCCGTGATATCTTTTACCGTCCTTGGAAGCCCCATTGCTTCTTATCATTTGACTCTATTTTATTCCAAGCACAATAAGCTGCGCATCCTTATTGTTTTCCTCCTGTAGGAGACTGGTGATAGATTTCCCCTATCAGACAAGAAAAAAGGGACTGTACATACTCTCGTATTACAGCCCCTTTGCTTTCTACATTTGCTATCATATCATAGATGAATTTTTCTGTCAACTACTTTTTTTTAAAAATCTATAACTTCCTTTCCCTCATAGTATCACTAACCTTTTTCATAGGAATAATATTTTCCGCACTATAAAAATTTTTTTTACTGCAACATTTTCTCTTACCAAAAAGTATTATTAATAGAAATGCAAAAAAGGAGAAAAAAATCATGAAAAACAAATTTACAAAAACAATTGCTTTATTCTTATGTCTAGCTATGGCTACTAGTTGTAACTCTAGTTCCCAGACATCACAAAATGCCTCACAAGAATCAGGTGGCAAGAAAAATTCTATGACTCTCTTAAATGAAGTCAAAGCCAAATATGCAGATAAGGAGGATGCAGAATACTTAGAGCCAATGTATAATTTGGAAAAAGATGCTACATTTACTTATGATAATCTTCCTGATGCTTACTTTGAACAAGAGGATAATGACTGCTTTGCTGTTTACTATGACAGTGAAATGACCAAACCTGTTGATATCCGTGTTGAACGGGATATTGACAATAAATCTGTTACGGTTTCACCAAATATGACCTTTTATTATAATAACAAAGATGGCAGTTTTATTAATGATAACTGGGGAAGCCATAGCAAATTCTGGCTTGTCCGCAATGTTGACCTAGAAACAGGAAAAATGCTTGACAAACCACAGATTACTGTTTTTACCACGAAAGAAGAATTAAATACACCAACTTTGGAACAATCTGTAGGCAATACAGGTCTCTATACCCTTAGCTGGAGTGAAGTGGAAGGTGCAGATTATTATGAGGTTTATGAATATAATGATACTGCTGATGGCTACAGCCATATAGAGGTAACTACAGAATCCACTTCCTGTACTTATAATGACTTCAAGACAGCAATAGATCATGAAAAACATTTTAAAGACACTTACGAGGGCACAGAAATAGATACAGGGGATGATACTATCTATTCCATGAATGAAATGCTGGATAATGATGGACTTTATTTTGTGGTGGCAAGAACCAATGATGGGAAAATGTCTGGCATGAGTAATATCTGTGAAGTTTCCAAGATTGGAAACCAGATTCCTTGCCGTATAAGTGATGATTTTTCAAGAGAATATAATGGAACTACTGCTACTGTACTTCCTGCTTATGCTAAAGTAGAAATGATAGACGGATCCAATGGTGATTTTCTAATTGAATATCATGGTGCCATACTTAATCTTTTGGAAGATGGCAGCATAACTATTACCTGTAAATTCAAGAATCTTCCAATTTATCTTCCTATCCTTACCTTTACAGGAATGGATTATGATACTTTTAAGGAAGAAACTGAACTAATTACTAAAAGAGAAGATGAACTTGCTACCAAATCTGTTACTGACAACAAGAACATAACCATTCCTTATTTACCAGATCAAAATATACCTTCCCCTTCCACTGAGGAAACCACTCCTCCTGCATCAGATAATCCTGAAGAAACTCCTTCTGTAGAAAATACCGAAGAACCTAAAGGGGAGGACAATGTCACAGAAACTGCTGATGTAAATACTACTTCTGTGGATCTGGATGAAGAATTACAAAACAGTGTGTATGCCAATTCTGCTTTGTCAGAATGGATTGCCCTAAATATGCTTTCTTATCAAGAAGAAATTTATCTGGGAGATTTCCCGGAATATGCCGACTCTGAAAAGATTTCCGCTGCTCTTTTGGAAGCTTACAACCAAAATCCTTTAATTGGTATTATGGATCAGGTAAACTATGATTATGCCACAAAAACATTGCAAGTTTCCTATGAATTATCTGAAGATGATACCAAAAAAATGCAGCAAGAATCCATCTCAAAGGCAAAAGAAATAGTTTCTTCCATTATTACAAAGGATATGGACGAATACGAAAAAGAAGCTGCTATCAACCAATACTTATGCGAACACGGAGCCTACAACGAAAAAATCTTTGATTATATCAACGATGATGGTACTGTAGCAGAAGGTGCAACAAAAGAGTTTGCTAATTCTTTCACCCCTTATGGCATTCTTGTAGAAAATCTTGGTGTTTGTGAATCTTATGCGGAATCCTTTTTACTTTTGGCAAAAGAAGCAGGACTTGAAGCAATTATTGTTACCGGCACCTTGGACGGGGTAAATCATGAATGGAACCGGGTAAAACTGGAAGACTCCTGGTATACCCTTGATGTTACCAATAATGATTCCGAAACTGTACCAAATGGTTACTTTAATTTGTCTGATGATCTTGCAGCAAATGTTTTAAAAGAGAATAATTATTTTCTTGCTAATCCTTCACCAGACTGGTTACAGGCCTCTGATAATAACTATGAATACTACACAAAAAATCAGTGGATAGCCAATGAAGAAGATGGTGCTGTAGACATTTTAACCAAACTTTTAGAAAATCAAAATCAAGCCGCAGTCCGCCTAGATGGTCAATTAGACAACTCACAAGCTGAGCAAATTGCCCAAAATACTTGCAATAAAGGAAATATTGCTAGTGCAAAGTATTATTACCGTGCTGGTGTTCTTTCTGTAATAAAAGAATAGTTGAGAATAAGTTACTGTTCACTCACAAGCTTGACACTTGCTGTCAAGCTATGTGCCAAAAACATAGAACAGCCAAGAATCCAGCCTTTTGCCGAAGGCGAATTATAATAGGCTGGATTCCGTTACTGTTTGCACCATAGGTGTGAACAGTAACGAGAATAATCTCTTGATTAAACCTTGTTTTTCCTTTATTATTATTTTAGGTAGCTGTTCAGAAACATGAACAGTTATGCATTTTATCCTATATGCAAAACCAGACATACAAAGCACCAATTTACAATGGTCAAATGAATCAAGGATTGTGCATAAAGAAAAACAAAGGACGGATTATTATGGAACTTATATGTGGTACAACAACCTACCAACTAGATACCATTATTGATGAATATAGTACGCTTTTATACCATGTTGCCATGGTACGTATGCAAAATAAGGAAGATGCTGAAGATATTGTCCAAGATGCTTTTCTTAGACTTTTACAACAAATTCAAAAAGGAAAAACATTTGAAAGCAAGGATCATTTAAAAGCATGGCTTCTTACTGTTGTTACCAATCGTGGGAAATCAATTCTGACTCTTGCATGGAATAAGCGTACACAAGGTTTAGATAGTGCTATGGAAATTGCAGCCCCTGAAAAAGATACTGATTATGCTTATGAATATGTAATGCGGTTACCAGAAAAATATCGTGTTGCTATTGATTTATTTTATTATCAGGAATTAACAACTGAGCAAATTGCTCAGATCATGAAAACGAAACCGACAACTGTTCGTTCCTACCTTCACCGGGGAAGGCAGAAACTAAAAGAAATGATGGAGGTAGATGCATAATGTGGAATGAAGAGGATTTTTTTAAAGATTATATACAGTCTGCAAAGAAAATCAAACCTGACGCTGGCTATATTGAACAACTAAAAGCAAATACTAACACAGAAAACTTAAAAAAAATAAATCAAAAAAAACAAAAGAAAATAATTACTTATTTAGCAACTGCTGCTTCCCTTGCCCTATGTATTACTCTAGGCGGTTATGGCTTAAGATTATGGGGAAATAGCAGTTCTCCACAAACTCCTTCTGGTTCTTTATCTGCAAATAAAAAACCACATGAAGCAACTGGGGATGTTACCCATGACAATCCAGAACTTTCTTTTGTTTTGGCTATGTTAACAGATACCAATACCATATTGGATAATAAATATGGGGAATCTGTGTCTGACACAGAAAGAAACCATTTGATTTCCTTGTTGAAGTCTTGTGTTAAACTAGATGCCCCAAAAGATATTTCCTTAGAAGAAACTGTTTATTACTGTGTAGGAAATGATACTGTCAAAATTATAGTTTATGAAAATCAATTTATTGTAGTGAATGATATTATGTACGAAGTAAAAGAATAAAAGCTATGTATTAGAACCAGCCAGTCAGTGAAGTGACTGGCTGGTTTTTTGAACAGTAACAATAAAACTTATATTGTAAATCATAATACTGTTCTACTTGACAATCCATATATTTCCATATAGAATATATTATGCAGATGTAACTGTTCATGGTTCTGAACCGTTACCAAATACATTATAAGAAAGGTATTGTGATATATGACAACAAAATCCTTATTAAAAACTGTTGATATTGTTTACATTGGAATGTTTGTAGCATTAATTACCATTTGTGCTTATATCAGTATTCCTACTGTTGTTCCTTTTACCATGCAGACCTTTGGAATTTTTGCTGCGGTAGCAATTTTAGGTCAGAAACGTGGTACCCTTGCTATGTTAGTATACTTACTGCTTGGTGCAGTAGGTGCTCCTGTCTTTACAGGTTTTAAGGGTGGAGTTGCGGTACTCTTTGGTCCTACTGGAGGATACTTGCTGGGATATCTTCTGGCAACCATTCTTTCCGGTTTACTTATTAAACGTTTTGGAAGAAAATTCCTAGTTATGTTTTTTGCAATGACTCTTGGCTTATTGGTATGCTATGCATTTGGAACAGCTTGGTTTATTTACCTTTACACTAAAAATGGTTCGGACATAGGAATTGTGGCAGCACTTTCCAGTTGTGTATTTCCTTTTGTCATTCCTGACCTTTTGAAAATCTCTTTGGCAGTTGCCTTAGGAAAACAATTAAGACCACTATTGCCAAATGATATTACCTAATTTATTCTATCTATTCACCCTTTTTAGGTAGAACCTTGCACTCTGCTGCAAGGTTCGTAAAGTACCAAGTGCTGTTTTTGCACTTGTGTGCATCCTCGTTTACGAAACACCCATGCGAATATATTTATAGTGATGCCGCAGTTTACAAGGCATGGGTGTTTTGTAACAGTTCAGCCAAAAGCTGACCTGTTACGGAATTGGGCAAGCTCCGCATTATAAATTGCCCAATTCCAATCCTGTTTTAGTCTTTTTTACGGTCTTTAAAGCGGAGTGTGCAAGACCTACCTGATAACTCAAAAAGAAAGGATGTAACATAATGACCAAAGATCATGTACTTGCTATCTTAAAACAGGCAGATACTTATATGTCTGGTGAAAAAATTAGTGAACAATTGGGCATTACTCGTTCCGCTGTCAACCTCGCCGTAAAAAACTTGAGACAAGAAGGGTACCATATTTCTTCCTCTACTAACAAAGGTTATCTTTTAGAAGAAAATGAAGATTTAGATTTACTTAGTTGTGGAGAATTGCTATCCCTCCTTCCCAAATCACGGGTAGACCATGTGATATGTCTTGATTCTACCAGTTCTACAAACAACGAACTACGAAAAATGGCTTTTGAGGGTGCGGCCTCTGGAACTGTTGTAATAGCCAACGAACAATCAAATGGCCGAGGCAGACGAGGCAGAACTTTTGCCTCTCCCAAAAATACTGGTATTTATTTTTCTATTCTTTTTCGTCCAAACTGCACTCCTCCGGAAAGTACCACCATTACTGCCTGGACTGCAGTAGCTGTAGCAAGAGCAATCTATCAGGTTACAAATATATACCCTTCTATTAAATGGGTAAATGATTTATTTTTAAACCGCAAGAAAATATGTGGAATTTTATCAGAAATGTCTGTTGAAAACGAAGGCGGTCATGTTCAGCATATTATTATTGGCATTGGAATTAATGTTAATCAGCCTACTTCTGCTTTTCCGAAAGAATTACAAAATATTGCCACTTCTATTTATGCAGAAACTGGTCAGAAAGTTAACCGTGCCAAATTAACTGCTGCCTTAATTGAGGAAATGGATAAGATGTTTGCCGATTGGCCTGCTGCCAGTGAAACATACTTGGAAGCTTATTGTGAACATAATTTAACCACCAAAGAAAATATGGCAATTGTTTCAGGAAATAACCAAATTCCTATTACGGTACTTGGTATTAATAATGACTTTTCTCTTAAAATACAATATAAGGATGGCAGAATAGAAAATCTTTCCAGTGGCGAAGTAAGTGTAAAATTTAAGGAGTAAAAAAATCATGTCTCCATTCCCTTATCCACAGTTTAAAAAGTCGAAAATATAAGATTTCTGTCGATTGCAAGTTAGCCATTTTTTGGATAACTTGCAACACGAATCCATAAAGTTATTCTGAAAAATATACTCCCCAATGTTTGGTAATGATATCAGCATTGTTGTTTTTGAGCTACACATTTGCCGTTACTTAATGGTGATGCTGTTATTTAGCACGGTAGTGCTGTAGAGGAACAACACGTACTGGTTGTCAAAATCAATAAATCTGCCCAGCATGTTTGGTGACAGATAACGGATATCTACCAAAGTGATTTTAGCAAAGCCCTCAGCAAGAAGGGGGGCAAGGCTGCTTCCAAAGGAATCCCGGAAAATAATAAGCTCTTTATCCGAGACCGCTTTTGGATTTTCAATTATGAGCAGTGATTTGGGTCCAGATAAAAACAGTTCATAAGGGTCGTTGCCCTCTGCCTTTTCCAAATCATAAAAGGAGATATAGGAGTCCATTTCATAGTCGTATATTTTGCACTGGTTTAAGTTGGCGTTATCAAGGTAACAGAGTTCGTCCGCCGGAAGGGGCAGTGCGGACTGCCCATAATATACGCCGTAAAACGGGGTTTCAACATGCTTTTGGGTATACTCATCTGACAAGGAAATCCCCATCTTGGAGGTTAGATATCGGGCAACCTTTTCTATTTTTTCCTGCCGCCAATGGGTATCAGTACGATAATAATCCGACAATTCCAAAAGATGTGCAATATCAATATATTCAGCAAAATCCATGCGGTCTGTTACTTCCGATAAGAATATTTCATAGTCAATGGATGGATATCCGTTTTCCCGGGACAGAAAATAATTCTTGTCGGGTATTATAGAAAGATATACAGGCATATTCCGATCTGCAAGGTACTTCTCATACAGGAACCGGAATCGTTTGGCTGCATATTCGATGGAATCAATGTTCATTGGATATTCCAGTTTGGAAACGTATCCGTTTTCGATATAAATGCCATTATTATCTTTTTGACCTAAAATATAAAACGCTGTGATCCCCTTAAGGGTGCGGAACTGGTCTCGCAACGGAAATTGATCCAAGGCATAGCTGTCAAAGTCGGTCATAAATTTTCCGGACAGAACAGATGATCTATTCAGAGTGGGGAATTGTGCAAGAACTCTACGTTCACTTTCAGAAATGGCATTATCCGGCTTGCAGATTCCCCATAAGGAAAATCCAAACAAAAAAACAATGATTGACAGGACAATGGCGATGTTCTTCCCCTTTTTTAACATAGAATCCCTCCTAAAATCGAAAATATAAAAACGGATTAAAGGATCCGTCTATCAGAAATGCGGTACAAAGAGCCAGCAGAAAGATAAGTAAAATTGGCTCCCCAACTATAAGCAGCAGGCTGGTATATTTATTGGCTTCCAGAGTGCGGATAAGTTTTCTTGGAAAAGGCGTGGCTCCGATGACAGCGATAATAAGTATAATTGCATAACTTTTTAAATAATACAGGCTATCAAAGGTAACCAGAGGCAGTTTTTGGCAGCCGAACATTGCAGCTATGGAGGAAAATGCTTCTGACAGGCTGGAAGCATCAAAAATAACAAAGCTGATTAAGACAAAGAGCAGCACATATATATGGTTCAATACATTCATTTTTTTCAGCAAAGGCAAAAACCAAAGCTTCTCTGTCATAAGCAGAATCGCAAATAGGATTCCCCAAAAGACAAAATTCCATGCTGCACCATGCCAAAGACCTGTTGCCCCCCATACGATGAAGATATTCAAAATCCATCGGGGTCTGCTTACCCTGTTTCCGCCCAGAGGTATATAAAGATAGTCCCGAAACCAAGTTCCAAGGGAGATGTGCCACCGTCTCCAGAATTCGGTAATGCTACCTGAAATATAGGGATAATCAAAGTTTTCGGGAAAGTAAAAGCCAAAAATCCTGCCAAGACCGATTGCCATATCACTGTATCCGGAAAAGTCAAAATAAATGTGTAACATATAGGCGACCGCATATATCCAGAAAAATAAAATTGATTTCTCATTGGATGCCTTAAATATGGAAACAAGTTCACCAAGGATATTTGCAATTAATATTTTTTTTGAGAGTCCAAATAGAAACCGGCGGATGCCCATTGCTGTGTCTTCTATGTGGTGTTCCCTGTTCTCCAACTGCGGTGCAATATCCGCATAGCGGACAATGGGACCAGCAATCAACTGGGGGAACATGGAAATATATGCAGCGAGGTTGATATAGTTTTTCTGGGCAGATACTTTCCCGTGGTATACATCCAGAGCATAGCTTAATATTTGAAAAGTATAGAAACTGATGCCAATTGGCAGGGCGATTTTCAAAAGTGGCAAGGAGAGCCTGGTCACTGCATTAAAGTTATGGATAAAAAAGTCGGCATATTTGAAGTAGCCGAGTAAAAGCAGGCTGAGTATTATAGAAACGGTCAAAAATAATTTTGACCGTTTCCTATTGTGGTACTTATCTATGAGGAGACCAAAAAGATACCCTTGAGTAATGGAAACAAGCATGAAAACAAGGTATTTGGGTTCGCCCCATCCATAGAAAAACAGGCTTGCCAGAAACAGCATACCATTCTTCATGGATTTGGGGGTGGCAAAATATAAAATTAAAGTGCAGGGGATAAAGTAATATAAAAATGGAATGCTTGAAAATAACATGCCCAGACCTCCGATTCAATTACTCTATTGGTTCATCACAGACGATTTGTGCAGAATCGAACGCAGCCATCAAATTTGTTTTAAATACGTCCACAATTTCGGTTTCGCCAAAGAAAGATACAATATAATCATCAATTGTAACAATGACCAACTGATCAGGAAATCCGCATACCCATTGTCTATGCAGAATGCTATCCTTTAATGCAGTGGTGATTTCGGAAATATTTTCCATATTTTTCACATGGAATGCACCACAGGTAAAGGTATTAGCATTCATCAAATGTATAAGGGATGCCGCATCGTCAATCTGATCGGCGGATGCTACAGGAAAACCAAAAGTAGTATCCAATGTTTCGGAATCATCAGTGCCAAACTTTCCGGGAGCGTTCATTGTCATATTCTCATCAGTCATGTCGCCTCCAGCAGCCGGAAATTTTTCGTCCTCCTTATAGTTGTCCCATACGGTATTTAAAAGTGTCAATGCATCTTGGGGAGATGTCTTACTTTCTGATTGGCTGTTGTTTGCCGAAGTATCAGGCTTGTTTCCACAGGCAGTAAAGGAAAGGGCGAGAGCCATAGTTAAAAGAATTGCAGTAATTTTTTTCATATTAAAATCCTCCTTTTCATTATTGATTGGTTATGTTCTTATGTAATTAGTGTAGCAGGGGTTGCTGGGAAAATCAATATGGAAATCATCTTGAATTTCCGCAGTTTTATCCAAACTAAAAAATGCCGGAAGTATAAGAAATCTTCCTTCGGTTTGTAGTAAAATTAGGCTTCCAGACAAATTTTGTACTAAACATATTTTAAGAGGATCACTTATATATAATTTTACATCAAAAGACTTATTCAAGCTCTTTGAGATGTATATGTCTCATAACAGTTCAGCCAGGGGCTGCCCTGTTACGGAATTGGGCAAGCTTCGCATGTAAATTGCCCAATTCCAACCCTGTTCCAGTCTTTTTTACGGTCTGCATAGCGTAGTGTGCAGACCTACCTGAATTGTTACTATTTCTCTACCATTTCCACAAACTGCTGATGAATCCTTGTATCCTCATCCAATTCCGGATGAAAGGACATAGCAAGCTGGTTTCCATAAGACACTGCTGTTATAAATTCCTTGTCCCTTGCAAGGATGGTAACCCCTTCCTTTATGTCTGTAATATATGGTGCACGGATAAAGGTCATTGGAATTTTTCCAATTCCTTCAAATGTGTCCTCTTTATAAAAACTCCCAAGCTGTCTTCCATACGCATTTCTTTTTACTGTAACTGGCAATGTTGCAAAATGAGAACGGTCATCATTCTCCACCTTTTGGGCAAGAAGTATTAAACCGGCACAGGTTGCAAGTACTGGCATACCAGACTGGATTTGATCTTTCAGTGTATCATAAAATCCTAATTCACGAATTAATTTGCCTTGCACCGTACTTTCTCCACCTGGCAAAATAATTCCATTATATGACTGCTTCAAGTCCTCTTTCTTACGCAATTCCACATAATCTACACCTAGTCTGTCTAACATCTTTTCATGCTCTAAAAAAGCTCCTTGTACTGCTAAAACTGCAACTCTCATTGTGCATTCATTCCTTTCTTATTTTCCACGCTCTGCCATTAACAATTCAATTTCCTGCTCATTGATACCAACCATTGCTTCACCAAGATCTTTAGAAAGCTCTGCTATCATCTTTGCATCTGTAAAGTTTGTAACTGCTTTTACGATAGCATTGGCTCTTTTTTCCGGATTACCGGATTTAAAGATACCAGAACCAACAAATACACCTTCTGCTCCAAGCTGCATCATAAGTGCTGCATCAGCAGGAGTTGCCACACCACCTGCCGCAAAGTTTACAACTGGAAGTTTCCCATTTTCGTGTACATAAACCACTAAATCATAAGGTACTTGTAACTCTTTTGCTTCTTGAAATAATTCATCTTCCCTCATAGTTTTAATTTTTGCTATCTCACTATTCATCATACGCATGTGGCGTACTGCCTGAACTACATCCCCAGTTCCTGGTTCCCCTTTGGTGCGGATCATAGATGCCCCTTCGTTGATACGTCTTAATGCCTCTCCTAAATCCTTTGCACCACAAACAAATGGTACTTTAAACTTTGTCTTATCAATATGGTAAACATCATCTGCAGGAGATAATACTTCACTTTCATCTATATAGTCAATCTCAATTGCCTCCAAAAGCTGTGCCTCTACAAAATGCCCAATGCGGCATTTTGCCATAACTGGGATAGAAACGGCTTCCTGAATTCCTTGGATCATTTTGGGATCACTCATTCTTGATACTCCCCCTGCTGCACGAATATCTGCTGGTATTCTTTCCAATGCCATAACAGCACAAGCACCTGCTGCTTCTGCAATCTTTGCCTGTTCTGGAGTAGTTACATCCATAATCACCCCGCCCTTTAACATCTGTGCCAATTCTTTGTTTAGTGCATATCTGTTTTCTTCCATGTATAAATCCTCCTTATTTTTCTTGTGTAACTGTTCAGAACTATGAACAGTTATTGTTTAAGTCCATAATAATTCGCCTTCATTGAAGTGCTTAAACACTACAAAATTTAACTTTTCTTACAAACCACATAGTAAATGCGTGGTTCTGCCTGAATAGTTACTCTCTTGTATTTTTTTATAAAACCTATTATAATAAAATCTGAACATATTAAAATATTCAATTTAAATATATTCAGAATGGTCAGATTGGAGTGAGAAAATCTTATGTTAACCTATTCTTTCACAAATATAGGGTCAGATCCGCTATATCAATATTTATATAAATGCATTAAAAATGACATTTTACAAGGGATTCTTCCTGTTGGAGAGAAACTCCCTTCTAAACGCAGTTTTGCAAAAAATCTGGGCATAAGCACTATTACAGTAGAAAATGCTTACGCCCAGCTTATCTCGGAAGGTTACTTGTACTCAATTCCTAAAAAGGGTTTTTTTGTAGCAGATTGCAATGTTCATGCTGTCGAAAAGAAAAACCATGTACTTCCTGAAATCACTGTTGAAAACCTTCATCTTACTGCTCCAAACTCCACTTACTTTGTTGACTTCTCCAGTAACCAGACAGATATGGAAAATTTCCCCTTTTCTATATGGGCAAAATTAATCCGGGAACTTTTGCACGAAAACCGTCTGGAACTTTTAACAAACCCACCAAGTGGTGGTATTCTTCCTTTGCGAAAAGCAATTGCCAATCATTTGCTTGCCTTTCGTGGTATGCATGTACTGCCAGAACAGATTATTATTGGTGCAGGAACAGAATACCTGTATAGCTTACTCATTCAACTTCTAGGTAATGATAAAGACTATGGAGTAGAAGACCCCGGTTATAAAAAGATTTCTCAAATATACAGAAGCCATGAGGTTTCCTGCCACTTTCTACCTATAGATAATTGTGGGATACAAATTTCAGAGTTGGAAAATTCCCATACAGATATTGTACATATTTCCCCTTCCCATCACTTTCCTACCGGTCGTATTATGCCTATCAGCCGGCGTTATGAATTGCTGGGATGGGCAAGCAAATCCCCTGACCGTTATATTATTGAAGATGATTATGACAGTGAATTCCGCATGGCCGGACAACCTATCCCTACTTTACAAAGTATTGATATGTCCGGGAAAGTGATTTATATAAATACCTTTACAAAATCCCTCGCCTCCACTATTCGTATTAGTTATATGGTGCTTCCACGGGATTTGCTGCAAACCTTTTATAGAAAATTAGCTTTTTATTCCTGTACAGTTTCTAATTTTGAGCAATTTACATTAGCCCATTTTATCAGTCAAGGACATTTTGAAAAACACATTAACCGAATGCGTAATTTCTATCATCATAAAAGAGATGTTCTTTTAACCACCATGAAAAAAAGTCCTCTGTGGAAATACATCACCATTTCTGAAGAAGACGCAGGACTTCATTTTCTTATGAAGGTAGATACCTCTCTTTCTGATGAAGAATTCTGTCTTCGTGCCAGCAAACAGGGAATCCATATTACTTCTCTATCCCAATATTATGAAACACCACCTATAGATTCTCAAAGTATGTTTTTGATAAACTATTCTTCTGTTCCAGAAGAACGAATGAAAGAAGCAGTTGATAGAATTTATAAAGGCTGCATTACATAAAAAATTTTAAAAAATTTCTTATTTTATACTTGACACCTTTCCATTCTCTTGATATAATTGGGTATCTTCTTAGTTAACTTCTTTTGTTAACGATGGGAAGTAAGTTGTTGGACTCTCTTTTTCTCTCTAATTTACCTAAGAGAGGCCTTTTGTTTTTTGTTACTAGTTACTTTTAAGCCCATATAAGATACAATCTTATATGGGCTTAAAAAATTTGATAGAGAACAACTTGTATACCTTTTTTCTAAACCATTATTTTCTTTTCTTGAGCAAATAATTTAAAACCTTTTCTTCCAATATTTCATACTTATATAACACAATATCCACATCATCTAAATTATCTGCATTTAAATTTTCATATTTTTCTTGTATATCCTTATCAGATATATCAACATTAATTTTATTTGCAATTGCACCTATGATAAGAATTTTTTTTATTTCTTTTTCTGCCTCATTACAACATCTTTCATAAAATTCATCTAAATTTTCATTAAAAAAGTCTTTAACAAATTCCTCTATACTACTTCCATATCCTGTAGCCATATCTTCATATTCATGGTATACAACCTCAGCATAATCTAGTAAATAATTTCTATCCATATTAAATATGCTTTTTTCTATTAGCTCTTCCATAATATCTTCTCTTTTCTGATTTATTTGTTCTGCTTCTTTTTCCTTTAGTATACAATTCTTTTCGTACTCATAAAACTCTTCTATATTCTTTAGTCCGTAATTTTCTTGAACAAATTTATCTGTTAGTTGAGACTGGAACATATAATAAATTTCATTAACTCGATATTTTATTTCTTCTTTTTTTCCAGCATATTCTTTATTTTCATCCTCTTTGGGAACTTGTATATTTATACTATACATTTTATTCTTTTTAGCACCTATTAATTCCCTTTCAATTTCCTCATTAAAAAAACCTGCACCAACTTTTATTTCTTCTCCCTTGGATTCATTAACAATTTTTCCCTCGCAATAAACTGTATATGATAAATTTACAAAATCTCCTTTCTTAACAACATTACGGTCAACTGGTTTTAATTTTTCATAAGACTCTAGTACCAGTTGTATATTTTCTTCTATTTCAGATATACTGACTTCAATTTCTTCATCAGTATATTTACATTCTGGTATCTCTCCTAACTTTGTTATTTGGCAATTCTCTATTCCTAGTAAATTCATTTTTTCTTTCACTATAGGATGTGTTATTTGATGTTTTGTGGAACAACCACATGTTACTATGATTATTGCTATAACTATTACATTCCTAATATATCTATTTATATTCATATATTTCTTAAGCTCCTTTTATTATTTTTCTTATGAATTAAAATACAACCAAAAGATTAACTTTATATCTTTTGGTTGTATAAGCCGTCTAACCTTATTTTATTTAACAGAAAAAAGAACCTTACTATAGCTTTTTTTATCAAAATCTACATCTAATGAAATTCGATAAATTCCTTTTTTTAAATCTTCTGAGTTATAACAATTTCCTAATTTATATGTTTCTTTCACACTGCCTTTGATTGGAATATTTTTTGCTATAAGTATTGAATCACTATCTTCCTGCATTTTTAATTTTTTCCAGCAACCATTTTCTAATCTTTCGACAGAAAAAACAAGACCATACTCTTTTCTTTTCTTTGTTCTATTACTAATTTTTATTGTTACATTTAATCCTGCATCTGTTTTTTTAACCTTTACCAATGTTGCCTTTGAATTCTTTTTATCTTTTTTTACTTTAATCTTCCATGAATATGTTTTCTTCGCAACTTTTGCCTTCAAGATGCAAGTACCTTCTTTATTTCCTGATTTTACAACTATGTAATTATTGTTTTTGCCCTGCATTTCAACAATGCTTATATATCCTTTTTTAGAAATTGTCCATTTCACTTTGTCATCTGGATTATTAATCTTAAATACCTTATAGGAATTTGTGTCCAGATTACTACTTTTCGTTATTTTATTCTCTTTAGCATGTATTATTGATGTATGACAAAAACATGTAACAATAGCTAGTACCATAACACACCATATGGAAATTATTCTCTTTGCTTTTCCTATCATATCTATCATTCCCTTCTAACCAAAATCTATCTTAATTTCAACAATACCAATTCATTCCGAATAAATCAGACTTGTTATCTTTGCAACTACAGGATACTAATATATCTCCAGATTCCATGTATTAACAATATTTTCCCACTTTGTTGATGTTCCTATAGAACCACGAACTATTCCAGCAATATAGTATCCCATGTCTGTATCAAATACAGCACCACCACTATCTCCACCTGCACAAACATAATCAGCTTGCCATAAGTCAGTTAAAACAACATCTATATCTGTTGATTTTACCGTTTTATCTGTACTTATAATTTTTCCTTTTGTAAGGTATGTTGTGGAACCAGATTTATAGATAGTTGCTCCTACATAGGTTTCTGATAAATATCCTTCGTTCAAAACATATCTATCTGAAACAGTTCCCTTAGAATCAGCATAATAGACTTTTCTTGAAGGAGCATAATTATCATTAGTCACTTTAATAAATGCTGCGTCCATGTTGTCTTTATATTTTCTCTTTGTAACTTTTCCTATTTTTGTGTTAGCCGCACTATCAATATAAATAGAATCTCCTACATTGTCAACTAAATGTGCAGCTGTTACAAAACCCTTTACCTTTTCTCCAGCACTGTTAATATAGTATGCTTTCATTCCTATACTGCCTCTGTAATGTTCAGAATTGTAAATAGCTCTTCCAAGTTTTAGCAAGGTTGCCTCTTCAATATCTTTCTCTCCTTTCTCAAAGATTACATCATTATATCCATAATATTTTTTAAACAATGCCTTAGCTTCCTCTGTTACAGACTCTAAATCTACAACAATAGCATTTCGTTCCTGATCAATACTTACTCCAAGCATATTATCTGTTAATGCCTTTAATTCTTTATTATCAATATTCTGTAGATTCTCAACATAATCTTGAAACTTTTTAGAGATTTCTTTGTAAGTCTCCTGTAAATCATTATATGTATTTTCTACCATCTTTATTACCACATGATCACTTGTGTTATTTAAAATATTATTTTGTTCACTAGTTGAAGCATCAACGGTCTGAACTACCAGCTGTCCCTCATCTGTCATATATGCTCCACCATAGTATTCTATGTATTTTTTTCCGTTTTTTGTATTCTTAGTTACAATCTTTTGTACTTCTTTATAATCATTATTTATCTCAATTTCATCTTCTAAAACTTCCAAACTATTTTCTCTTTGTGATTCTTTTGATTGTTCAATTCGTTGCTTTAGTAATTCTGCATTAGATTTATCTTGTGCCTGAATTATTATAATCTCTTGTTGCATGAAAGTAAAAATTAAACACATCACTATAATCCTTAAAACATTCCTTCTAAATCTCATACGCTTTCCTTCTTTCTTTTTTAATCAAAACTATTTGTTAATACGCACCAACATGGTTTCTATTATTTGTGTCTGTACTATTATCCTAGCAAGCATCCTTATATTCTACAGACACAAATACAAAGAATAAAAGTTAGAAATCTATTAACACTTTTATAATTTTATTATAACACAAAAATATTATTTTGAGGTATATATTGTATATTTTGTATGTTTTTTTGCGTATTTTGTTATCGCTTTCCTTGCTCTATATTCTTCCTCTGTTTTATGTTATAATGTAACTATTCAGAACCCATGAACAGTTACAACTTCACTTCCACTAAACTACACAATCACTTTGAAAGGGGGCATTTTATGGCAGCCTTTGAAAAAACAGCTTCTGGAATTCCAGAAATGGATCGTGCATTAAACCATATCCGTCTAGGAGATAACGTGGTATGGCAGGTAGACTCTATGGAAACTTTTTTAACTTTTGTCAAGCCTTTTGCTACACAAGCAGTAAAAGAAGGCAGAAATTTAATTTATATTCATTTTTCCTCACATGAGACTCTTTTGGAACCTATGGTGGGATTAAAAATATACACGTTGGAGCTATCTCACCGTTTTGAGACTTTTACGGTGGAACTGCACCAAATCATTACAAAAGAGGGCAGAAATGCATTTTATGTTTTTGATTGCTTATCGGACTTACAAGTTGCATGGAGTACAGATTTGATGATGGGGAATTTTTTCCGAGTAACCTGTCCTCATCTTTTTGAGTTGGATACTGTGGCATATTTCCCACTTCTTCGTGGCAGGCATTCCTTTGAAACCATTGCCAAGATACGGGATACCACCCAATTGCTTATGGATGCTTTTGGGGAAGAAGATTTGATTTATGTACAGCCTCTTAAGGTCTGGAAACGTTATTCTCCTACTATGTTTCTTCCACATGCTTTTACAAAAGAAAACCAATCTTTTACACCTCTTACAGACGGAATCCGGGTAAGCAGGTTTTACCAAAGCATGCATAAGATGGAAAACGATTCAGAAGATGCCCAATTAGACAGTTGGGATAGATTTTTTGCAAAAGAGCGGCAAAAATATGCTGCTGGCACACTTACCCAGCGGGAATTTAATTTTATCCGTGATGTCATGATGACAAGAGATGAAAAGCTTCGTGTACTGATTGAAAAATACTTTGAAGCCGAAGATCTTTTCTTTATCCGAAGCCGAATGGTGGGGACCGGCATGATTGGTGGCAAAGCATGTGGTATGCTTCTTGCCAGAAAGATTATAGAGGCAGAACTTCCAGAGTATCAGAATCACACCGAACCCCACGATTCTTATTTTATCGGTTCTGACGTATTTTATACATATCTGGTGGAAAACAAATGTTGGAAAACCAGAGTCCGCCAGCGAACCAGTGAAGAATACTTTTCTGCTGCTGCTGAATTAAAAGAAGCTATTGAACAGGGGCATTTTCCTGCAGATATCCGGGAACAATTTCGAAGACTCTTAACCTACTTTGGACAAAGTCCGATAATTGTCAGAAGCAGCAGTATTTTGGAAGATGGGTTTGGGAATGCTTTTGCAGGAAAATATGAATCGGTATTTTGTCCTAATATTGGGGATTTGGAAAGCCGCTTAGAGGATTTTGAAAAAGCTGTAAAAATTGTTTATGCCAGCACTATGGATCCTTCTGCTCTGGAATATCGTCTGCGTCGTGGCATGGAAAAACGGGATGAACAAATGGCATTATTGGTACAACGGGTTTCTGGTTCTTACTATGACAAATACTATATGCCAAATGCTGCTGGTGTGGGATTTTCTTATAGCACCTACCGTTTTATGGAGGAAATGGATCCTAACTGTGGTATGCTTCGTTTAGTAATGGGACTTGGTACAAAGGCAGTAGACCGAACCATCGGAGATTATCCTAGATTGGTAAGTCTCGATATGCCTACTGCTTTATTAAAATCTGACACCAGCTACCGCCATCGTTTCTCCCAACATAAAATTGATGTTTTGGATCTTGAGAAAGCAGAAAAAGTAGAACTTCCCTTTGAGGATTTAATTCCTCTGCTGCCGTCCTCCATTACAAATACTCTGCTTTCCCATGACTATACTACAGAGCGGATGTTCCGTGACAGAGGGCAATATCGGAATATTTTCTTTGTATCCTGTGACGGACTTACCAATAATCCCGAATTTACTACTATGATGGAACGTATTTTGTCTACCCTGCAAAGAGTATATGATTACCCTGTAGATATTGAATATGCTATTAACTTAGGGGATAATGGAGATTTTATGGTAAACCTTTTGCAATGCCGCCCTCTCCAAACTTGTAATAACGGAGAAAACATTACAATTCCCATCTTGCAGAACCAAGACCACACTTTATTTCATTTACATGGTTCTGCTATGGGTTGTTCCAGAGAGACAAAGGTGGATGTTATTGTAACAATAGACCCCTACCTATACTACAATTATCCATATCAGCTAAAACCTCAGATTGCTAAAATGATTGGTGATATAAATAGTTACTATAAAGGAAAAAATAAACAGATGGTCTTGATTACACCGGGACGCATTGGAACTTCTTCACCAGAACTTGGTGTACCAGTTTCTTTCGGAGAAATTAGCGAGTTCTCATGTATATGTGAAGTATCCTATAGCAAAGCCGGATATATGCCAGAACTTTCCTACGGCAGCCACATGTTTCAGGATTTGGTAGAAGCAGATATTTTATATGCTGCAATTTTTGAAAATGAACATACGAAAATATACCAGCCACATTATTTATTCGACCATTATACCAATCTTTTTCTAGATTTCTTTCCAAAGGAGATTTCACTTACTGATATGGTAGGTATCTACGAACCCGATAACTGCTGGTTATATCATGATTTTAAAAAAGAAGAAACTTTATGTGTTGAGATTGATAAAAATTGAAGTAACTGTTCAGAACCCCTCATTCGGATTTTTCCAGAATATACATAATATCTAAT
>CAMWUK010000054.1 GCA_947177415.1 uncultured Clostridiaceae bacterium | reverse complement strand
TACATGCGAAGCTTGCCCAATTCCGTAACAGGTCAGCCCCCGGCTGAACTGTTACTTGCCGCCAAAGGTGACATATCAGTTTTCTATAATAGTGTGTGCATTATTTTAACAACTATACAAAAGAAAAAAGCTGCTACACACTTAATCTGTGTGTAACAGCTTTTTTCTAATCATCAATTATTCACGACTTCTATTGCAGACCGCTGCTATCGCAGCTAGGAGCCGCTTGTCAGCGTCACCTGTCTGCAATCATCGTCAATTGACCTATTAAGCATGACTAAGTCTTTATTTCTAAGCCTTCGGCTTACATAAGACTTAGTTCATGCTTAAGGTCGTGAATAATCTCGGCTAATTATATTCCCTGTACAAGTTCCTGCATCAACTCATGCACACTTACTATCTTGTTAATTCTTCCTACATTTGCTCCACAAAAAATCAAACCATTATCCAAATCCCCCTTTACTGCATTCACCAATGCTTTGGTAATACAATATGGGATTTCTGCCGGATTACATTTTGCAAGGCACTGATAACAACGCTCTACTTTCGTTAATCCTGCTTTTACTTTATCCTGAAATGGGTTATTCAATGCCCGTCCTGGCATTCCTACCGGACTGTTTATAATACAAATATCCTCTTCTTTTGCATTTATATATGCCTGTTTATAGGCATCTGAAGCATCACACTCATGGGTAGCCACAAAACGGCTGGCAATCTGTACTCCATCGGCTCCAAGAGACAGGGCATGGCGAATATCTTCTTTATCAAATATTCCTCCTGCTACAATCACAGGAATATCTATTTCATATTTTTCTTCATATTTCTTTACAATTCCAATAATTGCCTGGATTTCTTCATCTATATTCTCTAGGGATATTGCATCCTCTCTTGTAAATCCCAAATGTCCTCCTGCCTTTGGACCTTCTATCACAATAAAATCTGTGGTTCTCTTATATTTTCTGTCCCATTTTTTTAAAATCAGTTCCGTACAGCGGGCAGTAGAGACAATTGGAGCAATTTTTGTATCACTTCCTTCGACTAGTTCTGGTAAATCAAAAGGAATTCCTGCTCCACATATTACTACATCAATTCCCTCTTCTACTGCAATTTTTACATGTTCCCTGTAATGTTTTAGAGCAGTCATAACATTGACCCCTACCAATCCTCCACAAGCTTCCTTTTTTGCCATGCGGATGTGTTCCCGAAGTGCCTCTTCGTTACACTTTACCTCATTTTTTTCAAATCCCGGTTTATCATATCCGATTTGAGCGGTAGATATAATACCTATACCACCCTCTTTTGCAACAGCACCTGCAAGTTTTCCCCTACTTACACCGACTCCCATTCCACCTTGTATAATAGGTATCCTTGCTACTTTATTGCCAATTTTCAATTCTTTCATAAATATTACTTCCTTTCTTTTTTACCATTCCTATAAACTTCTATCGAACAAATCTTCTATGTATATATAAAATTTTTTTGTAATTATTCAGGTAAAAACACGCATTTACTGCGTGTTTACTTAGCAAAATGTAAATTTTGATTGTTCTAAGCCTTTCGCCAAAGGCGAATTTTCATGGGCTTAGAACGTAACTGTTCATGGTTCTGAACAGTTACAATTTTTTAAAGCTTTACATTCTCTAAAATACAGTTTTATTTCTTCTGATATGTAGTTTTCAAAACTACGTATATTGTAACATTTGACAAAGTGTGTTACAATTTACAAAAGGACTATTTTTGTCACAAATATATCAGATTGGAGAATGCTATGGAAAATACAAAAAATTATTCTGTTTCTGCCCAGGTCTGCCTTGCAGAAGCCTTGATTTCACTTATGCAGCACACATCTATTGATACCATTCATATAAAAGATATTGCCAAAAAAGCAGGCGTTTCCCGAATGTCTTATTACCGTTACTTCTCAACCAAAGAAGAAATCTTATCTTTCTATATGCAATATATTTTAGAAGAATACTTGTCAACCGTTGATACTGCCCGTTTCCAAAGCTATCAACATATTTTAGACAGTCTTAATTTCTTTTATAACTATCGGGATTTTGCTCTCTGTCTTCATGAAGCAAATTTATCCTTCCTGCTTTTAGATGCACTGAATGATTACATAGAAAAACAACCGGGATTTGGGCAGCAAAATCCACAGTTGACTTATTCCCTTTATTATTATGCTGGTGCTCTCTATAATATCTTTATGCAATGGATATTAAATGGAACAAAAGAAAAACCGGAGATAATTGCAAAAACTATCTCCGATTTATGTAATAAGTAAATCCATCCAATTCTCCTAATGTTTTTCTCTTTGTATGGTGGTAATATAAAATCGCATTCTCTCCATAACCAATCTCTGCCATTTTTTTATAAAATGGCAGAGAAATCCTAGGGTTATCACTTCCTCCTTCCCCTACTTCGCCATAAATATAGCGGAATTCCATATTCTCCTCTTTTTCTACTTTCTGCATTTCCTGAATTAGATAACAAAACATTGTCTTTCCAATACCTTTTCTCCGGTATTGCTTTTTCACAAATAATTGTTCTACATGCAGCGTATTACTGTTCTGGTATTCTCCTGCTTCTCTTCCTTCTTTATGATATACTGCCAATAATTCTCCAATATCATTCCCATCTAAATCCATACAACGAATATTAATCTGCCTCTTCTCATTACGCTTGACCTGAATCCTGATATATTTTTTCCCATTCTTTGTCTCCTTTTGTAAATTACTATCTTTATAAGGAGTTTGTATGTCACAAACCGGTCTTGTAACTGCCTTTCTCTTCCTGACAAACAAAAAAAGAAAGAGCAGAGAAATTATCCCTGCTGCACCTATTGCTATCCACATTATCTGCATCCAATACATAGTTCTCACTTCTCTTTCTTATCTCCTATAAGGTAATATGATATTTCTCCAGTTGTTTCAGAACTTCCTCCCGAAGTTCTTCCTTTTGCTCTAAAATCTGGTGCAACTTTAGAAAACAATCATCTTTTACCTGAAGGTTATAATTCATCTTTTCTTTTAATCTTTCCCTTCTGTTCTCTAAATTTTTTTTGATTCCTTCAAACTCTGCCAAATCCACCAACGCAGAAGCCTGATAAATCCATATTTCAGAATCTTTCACTTTATGAAATTCTAAAATATCCACTAGCTTACTCCTATAGTGATCCAGCCGCTCTGTATTACTTCGGTAAGTTCTTTCCTGTTCCTTGGCTTTTGTATACTCCTTTAACAAATATTCCAGTTCCATGGAATTCTCCACATTATATTTACTATAGCTGTAATCCAGCGAACTAGTATTATTGATATATTTTATTTTAACTTTATTGGTTAATGAAATTGCTCTGTTAATTTTTTTTCCTATTAACGCATAATCATAACGGTTATGATAAGATTCAAAAAAAACATATCCTGCAATTCCTGCTGCCATAAGAACCGTCATGCTATATGGAATTACCATACTTTGTTTCAATCCAACAGATAGTACCCAGAATAACACAAATAAACTAATGACAAGAGCAAAAGTAGCAATTGCTATTTTTTTTAGTGCTTCTTGTTTCCGAAAGAGTTCTTTGTATTCATACTTTAAAGAATCCTTCTCTGCAGTAAGCTGACGGAGATCATTCTTCACCTTTTTACTATACTCTTCCTGCTGTCGCATCCTTTTTAAATCTTCCATAATATTTCTTTCATAATTCCGCAAAACCCGGAACCTTGGATTTGAAGTACGAATCTCTTTTTGTTGATAATCTTCCCGTTCTTTTGTAAACCGAATTACCTTAGCCGCAGCATCTTCTAATAGTTTTTTTTCATCTGCTTCCATTCTCTCAATTTTCTGCAAATCGGACAAATATTCGGTAACTGCCTGATATTCTATTTTTGCATGTTTCTTTTGCCGTTCTGTCTCTATAATCTGTTCACAGTTATCCACAATCGCCTGTACATATTCTTCTCTGGTCTGCCCACCTGACACAGGGAACTCTTCTTCCCTGTCTTCTTCATAAGAGAAAGTTGGCTCATAATCCTCTATATCTTCCTGCTCCTGTTGTTTTCGGATTCTTCTTTCAATGCCTTCTTCTAATAACTCTTCTTCTTTCTCTGTTAAGACATTTTCTTTGGGATTCCTTCTTTTTTTCCTAATTCTATCAAAAAAACCCATGCTTACTCCATTCCATTCTTATATTTCTGTTTCCAGTTAAATATCATTGTGTCAATTGCATAATAATATTCTCCTACTTTTCCTGCCTCTTTCAACTTTGGAAGATTCAAAATCTTCTTATATTCTGCTGCTTCTTCTGCCTCCTGCAGCACTCCCTCTAGTTCTGCCAGATATGCTTGCACCTCTTCTGGGGATAAATTATAATTTAAAATTTCTTTTAGAAACTCTTTCTCTTGTTTTTGCAACTTTAATAAAAAGAAGAATTCTTTCCTTGTTTCCTCATTGTGATTTAGTTCATAAGCTCTTTTCAGTTCTTCTTTTGCCCGTTCAAATGCCTTTACTTGAATATGTGATACCGCCAAATTGTGTAAAATATTTCCAAAAGTTTCCGCCGGGAAAGCGGAAGCCTCTTTAGATGCAATAATACATTCATACTCCGTAATTGCGTTCTCATAATCTTCATATTTTAGATAATTATCTGCTTTTATTTTCTGCTTTTCTATTGGTGATAAACCATTTATCTTATCAATGGTTCTAATTAAACTTTCCAATTCAAGTTTTGTAAAATAATCTGTTGCACAAAGAATACTTACCACTATGTCTTTAATATCCTTACTATTTTCCTGGATATTTCTACATTTGTCCGCAAACTCTTCCATATTCAAATCATATTGTATCCAATTAAACAGTTTTTCACTAAAATCCTCCATTTGTATTGTATAAATATTATGATAAAGATAATATCCTAATTCTTCCATGGAATACACATTCGTTCCCGTTAATGCAAAATAATACGGTTTCTTGGCTGGCATTCCAGTGCATAAAATAAATTTTCCCATGTCAACAACTTCCTCTTCTGCAATCACATTATTGGTAACAGCTCAGCCATGCCATTCATATTTTGCCAGAATATACATCATGACTAAAAATATTATAAATTGGCTGGCAAAATATTCATGTATGGCATTAATCATATAAAAGTATATGTACAAATTGCACTTTGTAAACAAGTTCCCTCATGCAATTTGCACATATACTTTTGCATGGCTGAACTGTTATCACATCTTTGTCTGAACATTTAAAATCTTCTCCCATACCCGGTTTGAAGAAGGAAATAAATCTCCAAATCCTTTATCCCGCAAGGTAACTACACATGTTTTGATGTCCAAAAATTCCACTGACAACTCAATTCTTGTCTTTCTTGATAATTGATACAATCCATCCATAGAAATCAAATGCCGCTCTACACGATGTTCTATCACATTTTCTATTATTAATTCAATTTCAAATTCCTCGTCTGGAATAAACTGAATGGTCTTTGATGCATTAAACCAAGCCATTCCTGCTTTTATTAATGGATATTCCACTTGTCTGGAGTGAGTAAACAATGGCATGGAAATATTTACTGTGATGGTCTCTTCCCCCAAATAAAGATACTCTCCGGCTCTTCCTTCTCCTGCTAATTCTCTTGCGGCATACCCTGCTCCTTTGGCATATAAATTTTGTCCAAGAAATATTCTTCTTCCTACACAAAATTCCTTTAATACATCTCTGCACCATTTTCCTTCAAATCCTTTGCCAGTAACATAAACCGCCGTAACAAGCTGTTTATGAAGCACATTTCTAACAATATTTTCAAATATATATGCTACATTTTCCTTGGTAGTATCTTCCTGTAAAAGTTCATAATTCAAAGTTTCTTGAAAACTTTTCCTTTTCATTACTACAGTATGTGGCTCTGTTCTTCTATTAATAGAAATCTGATAAAACATAAGTCCTTTTTCGTCAAAATCAAATAGAATAATATCATTCACACGAAGTTCCTTAGGCTGGTTTAATGCGTATGACACAAAACACTGTTCATGATTTTGTACACTAGCTCTTACTTTACTAATTCCCAAATTCTGCAATGCCTGATAAATATGGTTAATTAGTATCATATTCTTTTCCTGTACAGTCACTACCAGCTTCCGGATGGTTTTGCTTGGGTATTCTGGTTTTAACAAACCAAGAAGCCTTTTTAAATACCTTTCCAAAAGAAGTACTGGTTCTACCTTATGTCCCTCAATTTCTACCAAGTCTTTTTTGGAAGCCTTCTTTATAATATCCTTTATCAAAAATCCTTTTTGGTTCGTATGTCTTTCAATTGCATTCTCTCCAAAAAACCACTCTGCTGTATCCGATTGATAAAATAATGCTGTTGGTATACGATACTTTTCCACATCACCATTCTGACATATTGACTCTGGTTCATAAGTTACCATACTAAAGCAGGTAATTTGTGAATAGTCATCACATAAATCCACACCAACCAGTAAGCTTCTCTCCTCTGCCATGTCTCTTTTCGTTCCCTTCTATTCCAGCCCTTTAAAAACTTTTCGCATTGCATATTCTGTTTTTGCGTAATTTCGAATTAGGCTGAGTAGTGTCTTCTCATCTTTCATTTCTCTTGCAACAAGCATCATATTAATCTGACCATATTTATCCTCTTCTTCATCTCGCTGCAGTTCATCTCCCCGAACCGTAATACTTTCTGTAATAATAGGTTCTCCTTCTAATGGAACTTCTTCTACATAATATTGCAAAGTTTCATTGTGAAATAATGTAAAATCCCGTACAAAAATTCCTTCATACAAATTATTCATTTGTTCCACTAGGAAATCTTCTCCCATTTTCTCATCTTCCAGAAAATAATGGAGTAGAACTTTATGTTTCGGATTCGTGATATATTTTACATAATATTTATTGCCAATCTTACCTGGCAATTGAAGTTCCGGTATAAATTTTTGAAAAAATGGAAATATCATTCCCTCTTCTATCAGTTTTTCTGTTTCTACCTCAATAAAAGTTCTCTGCTCTTCTGTCCACTTATCAAAAGTACTATAGTATTTTAACAAAGCCAACAAGGCAACACGGTTTGGCTCTATCTGTAACTCCTGTTTTATTACCTCAAAAAAGTTGTCATCAATCACTCTGTCCCGTACAAAATATTTGTAAGAATAATAACTGATAAACGCCTTAACCAATGTCCTGTTTTTTCCCTTTTCATAAAAGGAAAAAAACACCGCCATAGCATCCTGTACATAACTTTCTGCAAATAAAATCTGTCCCAAAAGTCTCTCTTCCAGTTCCTCTGTATCCATATCATATTCTCTGGCTTCTCTCCACACCAAAAACATATCTTTGGTAGTTCCAAGATAGTATTTTACCAGATACTGTAAAATTATCTCATCATACTTCCCAGCTTTAAATACATAAAATCCCAATTTTGAAAGCAATGGCACTTTTTTTTCCATGCCATATTTCTTAATGGTTTTTGAACAAAGAGCCCGGAGTCTCTTTACTGTAACACCCTCAAAACTATATTCCGAAATCTGAGCAAAGGCTAAATCATATAGTCCCCGGATAATACAATACTCAATAACCAAATTACGCTCTGATTTGCTCATACTTTGCAAATCCACTTCTAATAATAGTTTTTCCAAAGACTCTCCTTCATAGTTATCATAATAGTGTTGAATTAAATTCATAATCCATTTCTTTTGATACTCTGGCTGTAACAACTCTTTATCTACATGATTCTGCAACTCAGCCATATCAATATTGCTCTTTTGATACCGTTCTATCCGCTCATAAATATACAAAGAAAGCATAAAATTCTCTTTGTTCTTCTCATAACATGGTTCTGCGTAACGGTTTCTTCTGGTAAACTTTGTTTCCTCTTTTGGTATGCTGGTATCATATCTTCTGCCTTGGCGGTCAACCAATAATATCCTTGCATGTTCTGTATAAATGTCAATAAACGCCTTATGGTTTTTATCAAAAGGATAATAAACTTCCTCTAAGGATTCTTTATGAGCAACTGTTACTCCAATGATATCTTTGTGGTTACAAGTAACCATACGCTTAAATAAAACAAAAGGGAAATGCTTTGCAATATCTGTGGTAATCTGATCTTCTTTAATAACCACATTATATATCTCTGCCAAATGTTGGCTAATATGGTGTTTGTTTAGTTGATCCATAGTGAAATTCCAGATCTGTCCCTTATATTCATCATAAATATCAGGTAAATCCTCTTTGTGGCGGATGACATTTGCATACAAAAATGCTTTTTTCTCTTCTGGTAAATTTGTGTTATAAAGAAAATACATATAAATCTCTCTTGGCAAAATTCCAGTATAATTCTCATCAATCGAATAAATATAATACTCATGGAGTTGGGTAATATGCAATTGCTCCTTTACACCCAACTCATACCATTCAAAACAGCTATGAGTTGACATATCTGATTTAATCAGTAAACTACAGATAGCACTCAGAATTTGCTTATCTTCATACTTTTTATATAAAGTCACTAAGTTAGATAGAATAATACGGTGATATCCTTTTACTTTTTCTGCCAAATATGCGTACTGGACGGCAGCAGAGAGCGAAAACATATCTTGTTTTACTCCCATATTAAAACTTTGTATGGTGCATGAGTCTAACTCTATTAGCAAAGTAGGATCTTGCTCATACACACTGCAAACTTCATAATAAAGTACAGGACTGTTACACCCTCTATTATACTGTTCCTTGATTGCTTTTAATTTTTCTTCCGGCTTCTGGTCTAATTTCTCATCCAAAAAGATAAGGAACCACAAAAGACTCCAACAATCCGGATGTTGTTTATAGCACTCCCTGATCCCCTGCAATGCTGTCTGTAAATCTTCTTTTCTTCTGGTATATAATGCACTCAAATATAAAAATCCGCAATAATCTACTACTGTATTCTTCTGCAATAAATGTTCTTCTTGCTTTAGTGAATCATACATAGCCTTTGCTTTTTCTTCTGCCCCCTCTACAATGTATAGATGAAATTGGTATAAATCTAATCTTCTGGAATATCCCAGTTCCCCTAAATTTCTCTTTACCGCCTCAATTGCCTCTAATTTGGTAACTGCATTACGGGTTTCTGCAATATAATCCATAGTATCAATCCGATTACTTCGAAAATTAATATAATTATTAGTCAAAACAATCTCGTATTGTTTCCTCTTTCTTTCATCATAATCTCTTTCTATATGTTTTACCAGTTTTTCCATCTCAATATGTACTTCTATAGACTGATACATATCTTTTATCATAATCTTTGCAAAATTCTTTCCAGGTCTTAGATTTTCATTCTTAACTTGAAATTGTAATTTTACCTCATCCCCAATAAAGGAATCCTGATTCAATTTTTTTTGGTTAATCTCTAAAAATTCCTGATTTGCCCATACATCAATATCCAAATATCCCCAAGTATCCTTTCGAAGCATGACCTCCCCAGAAACATCTTCTTTTCGCACTTGAAAGTTATAAAACTCTTTTGACACAGAAAGTTTAGGAATGTTCTTCTTTTGTATACTAACCAGAAATTCTTCCAATGCCTGCTCTGCATTATCACTCTTACACAATCCGCGGTATAACATTTTATTTTCTAAGTCCTTACGAAGAAAAATCCCTTCAAAGTCCTTGGATTTAAAAATGCCAACTGCCTTTATCCAGTTGATCTTTGCAAGATTGGCAAAATGAAACAAGTCCTTTACCTCACCAAAAGAAGCCTCCACATATTTTTCTAAAACCGTTACCTGAAAAGGAATCTCCTTTTCTCCACAAGAGCTGACAATACTAATTGCCCCATGAATTACATCCCTTGTCCGAATATCTGTTGCCTGGAATTCATAGCCAATTTCCACTTCACGTCCATCAAAAGAGTCCATTTCCAGACATAATAAATGAGAGGAAGAATATATTAACCCCTTCATATTTCTTCCTTCTTTATTACTTAACTTTAAAACTCCTTTATGTATCTTTCCAATCTCTACCGCAATGCTAATCTTTTCCTCAGAGCAGATAATCTCTGGTAATTCGTATTCAAAATGTTCTCTTGATAACCTTGTAATCTTATCCTTCAATTTATCCACCTACAAACTTTTATTCCTGTCTTTTATCGTAACTGTTAAGCCTATGACTAACTGTTACCTTTTATCCTCTATTATACACATCATATTTTGACACTCTTGTTTTTTTTTTATATAATGGTAACTGTTACCTGTTATTAAAATTTATCACTCAGACATTTGCCATTTATACAATACACCTATTATTGTTTTAATTATAACACTATTAAGTAACATTATTCAACCAAAAAAGGAGATTTTATCATGAAACATAAAGAACACTTTCACGGAAGCGATTTAGAAAAAATTGAGAAAAAGTACAACATTAAAAAGGAAGATATCATTAGCTTTTCTTCTAATGTAAATCCTCTTGGGATTTCCTTCAAACTTAAAACCAGTCTCTCTTCCCACATAGATGCCATTACCTCTTATCCAGATAGAGAATATACAGACCTTAGAAAGGCAATTGGGGCTTATGTAGATACTGATTACAAAAATATACTTGTAGGAAATGGCTCTACCGAACTAATCTCTGTTCTAATCCAAATGAAACGTCCAAAGAAAGCCTTAATTCTTGGTCCTACTTATTCTGAATATGAGAGAGAAATTACAATTAATGGTGGCCGCTGTCATTATTTCCGTCTAAAAGAAGAAGATAATTTCCAACTGGATTTCTCTGCCTTACAGACAGAACTGACAAAAGATGTGGATCTTCTGGTGCTTTGTAATCCAAACAACCCAACCTCCTCATATATTTCCCAGAAAGATTTACGCAAAATGCTAGATATATGCAAGGAAAAAGATATTTTTGTTATGGTAGACGAAACTTATGTGGAATTTGCCACAAATCCGGAATCTGTCACTTCCATTCCCTTAACAGAATATTACAACAACATAATTATTTTGCGTGGTATTTCCAAATTTTTTGCCGCTCCGGGACTACGTCTAGGATATGCAATATGCGGTAATCAGGACTTGATCCAGGAAATTAATCACAAAAAAAATCCTTGGACCATTAACAGTCTTGCTGCTATTGCTGGAGAAATTATGTTTTCCGATGAAGAATATATTCAGGAAACCAGAGCTTTGATTTCTAAGGAACGTGAACGAATTTGTAATACACTTTCACAATGTAGTAGCCTCAAACTATATCCTTGTAACTCAAACTTTGTCTTAGTTCGTATCTTAGATGAAACAGTAACCGCAGATGATATTTTCGATGCGGCAATACGAAAGGGGCTTATGATCCGGAACTGTTCCACATTTCCATTTCTTGACAACCAATATTTCCGTTTCTGTTTCATGATGCCAGATAAAAACGATGCACTTATAGAAGTTATTTTATCTTTTTTTAAAGAAAGATAATTGAGGATTGAGAATATCAAAGAAACCAGAATCTAGAAATATCTCTAAATTCTGGTTTCTTATTTTTTATTTCTTCCGAATTCCGCGATAAATAATATCATTACGGTTTGGTCCATTGGATACCATTGTAATTGGAACTCCTATTTCTTTTTCTATAAATTCAATATATTTTCTACAATTTTCCGGTAAATCCTGATACTCATGTATTCCTTTAATCTCCTGTTTCCATCCTGGCAATACTTCATATACCGGCTTTGCCTTTCTCAGATCTTTGGTTGTAGGAAATTCTTTGATTACTTTACCATCAATTTCATAGCCAACACAAACTGGTATTTCATCTAAATAACCTAATACATCTAACACCGTAAATGCAACTTCTGTAGCACCTTGTATACGACAACCATAACGGGAAGCTACACAATCAAACCATCCCATTCTTCTTGGACGACCTGTTGTAGCTCCATATTCGCCACCATCACCGCCACGTTTTCTTAATTCATCCGCTTCTTCCTTATCAAGGATTTCACTAACAAATTCTCCTGCTCCTACCGCACTGGAATATGCTTTCACTACCACAACAATATTCTTAATCTCATAAGGTGGAATACCTGCACCAATGGCTCCGTATGCAGCTAAAGTAGAAGATGAAGTAACCATTGGATAAATTCCAAAATCTGGATCTTTTAAAGAACCCAATTGTCCTTCTAATAAAATATTCTTTCCTTCTTTTAATGCTTCATGTAAGAATTGATGTGTGTCACATACAAATGGTTCTACCATCTCTTTATATTTCATTAAGGTATTATACAATTCGTTTACATCCATTGCCGGCTTATGGTATAAATGTTCCAAGATAACATTTTTCTGTACACATACACGTTCCAGCTTCTCTCTTAATACAGATTCTTCTTCAAATAACTCTGAAACCTGAAATCCTATCTTTGCATATTTGTCGGAATAAAATGGTGCAATTCCAGACTTTGTAGAACCAAAAGATTTACCTGCCAATCTTTCCTCTTCATATTGATCAAATAAAATGTGATAAGGCATAACAATTTGTGCCCTGTCTGATACATATAACTTTGGTCTTGGTACACCTTTTTCTACAAGACTGTTCACTTCCTTTACCAAATCAGGAATATTTAATGCTACGCCATTCCCAATAATACTGGTGGTATGATTATAAAATACACCGGAAGGCAATAAGTGTAGTGCAAACTTACCATAATCATTGATAATTGTATGACCTGCATTGCTGCCGCCTTGGAAACGAACGATAATATCCGATTCCTGACCAAGCATATCTGTAATCTTACCTTTTCCTTCATCGCCCCAGTTAGCTCCTACGATTGCTGTTACCATATGTATTGTTCCTCCTGAATTGTAGTCTGCCTTAATAATAGACATTTCTTGTTTTTTTGTTTAAGAAGGTAACTGTTCAAAACCATGAACAGTTACGATTCATATTCTAACAAACACTTTTCATTCTACTACATCTTGCCCAAGAAGTAAAGTTACAATTTTACATGTTTTATATTATATAACAGTTTAGCTATATTATTTGTTGAATTACAATCTCTTTCTGCTTACTTAAATCTACAAAATATTCCCCAACCCGTACTAATGGTCTTGTCAATGCATCTTTTGGTATACTGACAATTTCACCAATCCTGCCATCGGAAAGACGAACTGTAGAGTTAATATAAGAATATGCAGTCTTTTCCATAAACATCATAAGCAATCCAGGATCATATTTCATAAATCCATCTTTCTGCCAAATCTCTAATACCTCAAATGGACACATTCCTTTCCGATAAGAGCGATCCGCTGTCATTGCATCATAAACATCTGCTATAGAGACTATCTTGCTCCAATAATCAATTTTTTCAGCTGGCAGCTGAAATGGATATCCACTTCCGTCACAACGTTCATGATGCATAAGTGCTGCCAATTTCACTCTCTCATCAAAGTCCTTATCTTGTAAAATACTATAACCAAGTTTGGGATGTGTTTGAATAATTTTATATTCCTGAGTAGTTAATTTTCCCGGTTTTGATATAATACTATTAGAAATCTGTAATTTCCCAATATCATGTACCAGACCAGCCAGTGTCAATTCCTGCAATTCATTTTCTGGACATTTTAACCATTCACCAATTAAACGGCACAATAAACCAACACTAATACTATGGGCATAAGTTACATCATCATACTCTCTCATACAATTGAGCATGTCCATAATATGTAAAGTTCCATGCCCATGTTTTACCATAGCATTAACCCTGCCCAGTAATTCTTCTGTTTCCTTTAGTCCAGTGTCCCCCAAAATTCTGCCAAAGGTTTTCTTCAATCCATTGATAGACTTCTCAAAGTCATGCTTAAAAGCATTAAAATCCTGGCTGTTCCGAAGCTTCTCTTTATGCAGATATATATCTTTTGCCTCTATTTCCTCTTCAATGGTTGCTTCTTCCCACTCCTTTTCATATACCCAAATATGAAAAACACCATACTTCTTTATTTTTTGAATAACTACATTATTTAAAACTGTGTTGCAAGTCACAATAAGCTTATCTGCATCTGAATATACATCTTCCCCAAGAATCATACCTTCTGTGGCATGTATGATTGGAATACGTTTTATCTCCATGGTGTATCCCCCCATTTCCTCGTCTTACACATTCTATAGTCATTCTATAGCTTTACTTTATAAAAAACATAGCATCTATGACTTTTATAAAATAAAGCTTTCCTTTGGGGGTTCTGCTGAATTTGTATGGGACTGCCGCATTAAGCATCAAGTCTTATCTTAATGCGGCTCTTCCCTTTATTTTATACTATACACTACATAGTTACACGTTAATTTCGGCTGTTAATCCAAGTAAATCTTTATTCTCTTCTAATATCGGCTTAATTACATCATGAATAAACTCTTCTACCTGTTCTTCCGAACGTCCGGTATATTTCTTTGGATCCATAGTTTTTTGCAGCTCTTCCAATGTCATATTAAATGCAGGATCTGCAGCAATCAATTCAAGCAGATTATTGTCCAAGCCTTCTTCTTTTACATTTTTACCAGCCTGCATAGACAAAGTACGAATTTTTTCATGCAATTCCTGACGATCTCCTCCTGCCTTTACAGCATCCATCATAATATTCTCTGTTGCCATAAATGGCAATTCAGACATAAGTCTTTTTTCAATTACTTTTGGATATACTACTAATCCATCCACAACATTTAAATATAAGTCTAAAATACCATCAATTGCCAAAAATGCTTCTGGAACACTTAATCTTTTATTTGCAGAATCATCCAATGTTCTTTCAAACCACTGGGTTGCAGAAGTGATGGCAGGATTCATAGCATCTACCATAACAAATCTTGCTAAAGACGCAATTCTCTCACTTCTCATCGGATTTCTCTTGTATGCCATGGCGGAAGATCCAATCTGATTCTTTTCAAATGGTTCTTCTACTTCTTTTAGGTGCTGTAGCAAACGGATGTCATTTGAAAACTTATGGGCACTGGCTGCAATTCCAGCTAATACATTTACTACTCTGGTATCTAGTTTTCTGGAATATGTTTGTCCGGAAACAGGAAATGTTTCTTTGAATCCCATCTTTTTTGCAATAAGTTTATCTACCTGTTGAATTTTTTCTGTATCACCATCAAATAATTCTTTAAAACTTGCTTGTGTTCCGGTTGTTCCTTTACATCCAAGTAATTTCATGTTACAAAGAACATAATCCACATCTTCCAAATCCATCTTTAACTCCATTAACCAAAGAGCAGCTCTTTTTCCTACGGTTGTTGGCTGTGCCGGCTGAAAATGAGTAAATGCCAAAGTAGGCAGTCCTTTATATTCCATTGCAAATTTAGACAATTCGTTAATAATATTCACTAATTTCTTTTTTACTAATTTTAAAGCCTCTGTCATAATGATAACATCTGTATTATCACCAACATAGCAAGAAGTTGCTCCTAAATGAATAATTCCCTTTGCCTTTGGACATTGGGTTCCATAAGCATATACATGGGACATTACATCATGACGTACTAATTTCTCTCTTTCTTTTGCCACTTCATAGTTGATATCATCCTGATGCTCTTTTAACTCATCAATTTGTTCCTGCGTAATATTAAGCCCCAGTTCATGTTCTGCTTCTGCCAATGCAATCCAAAGCTTTCTCCATGTTTTAAATTTCATATCCTGCGAAAAAATATATTGCATATCCTTACTTGCATATCTTTCTGATAATGGGCTTGTATATCTATCTGTACTCATGTTATTCTCCTTTCATCGTAACAGTTCAGCTAGGGGCTGAGCTGTTACCTTTCATCCTTCATCTGTTTAGACGATTACGAAACTCCCGTTTCTTTTATTATTTATACTTTTTCTGTTGTAACCAGCAACTTTTTTCCTACTTGTCATAATCTCCACGGATATCCTGCTTTGGAGGCTCTACCGGATAGTTTCCACTAAAGCAAGCATCACAATAACCTGTTTGTCCACCAAGTAACTCATGAAGACGATCTTTATCTAAATATCCTAAACTATCTGCTCCTATCATTTCGCGAATCTCTTCTACTGACTTATTATATGCAATCAATTGATCACTGGAAGGCACATCTGTACCAAAATAACAAGGATATAAAAATGGTGGTGAACTAATTCTTACATGTACTTCTGTAGCTCCTGCCTGTTTTAACATTCCAATGATTCTTGCACAAGTTGTTCCTCTCACAATAGAATCATCCACCATAACCACACGCTTACCATTTACAACCTCACGTAAAGCATTTAGCTTAATCTTTACTGCCGATTCCCTGACAGACTGCTTTGGTTTTATAAAAGTTCTTCCAATATAATTATTTTTTACAAATGCAGTACCGTACGGAATTCCAGACTGCAAAGAATATCCCATTGCAGCAACATTTCCGGATTCTGGGACACCAACTACAATATCTGCTTCTACTGGATGTTGTTCTGCCAGAATCTTTCCTGCCATTATTCTTGAATTATACACACTGACACCATCCAAATAACTATCTGCTCTGGAAAAATAAATATATTCAAAAATACATCTTGCATGTTTGTTCTGGCACAAAGACTTATCTGACTGAATTCCATATTCAGGACTAATAGTTACAATCTCTCCTGGTTCTACATCTCTTACAAATTCTGCACCTACCGCATCTAATGCACAAGTTTCAGATGTAAGGAAATATGCATTGTCTCTCTTTCCTATACACAATGGGCGGAAACCAAAAGGATCTCTGGCTCCTATTAATTTTCTTGGACTCATGACAATCAGAGAATATGCTCCCTTTATTCTGCCCATGGCATTTTTTACCGCTTCTTCTACGGTTGGGGTTTTTAATCTCTCTCTTGCTATATAGTAAGCAATTACCTCAGAATCAATGGTGGTCTGAAAAATAGCACCTGTCAATTCTAACTCTTCACGAAGTTCCAATGCATTTACCAGATTACCATTATGGGCAAGCCCCAGGGTACCTTTGATATAGTTTAATACCAACGGCTGGGTATTGAAGTTACTGCTGGCACCTGCAGTAGAATACCGCACATGCCCAACTCCAATATCCCCTTTTAGTTTTTCTAATTTTTCAGCATCAAATACTTCATTCACCAGTCCCATTCCTTTACAGGAATCCACCTGCCCCTTAGGACCATTGGTATCACTTACTGCAATACCACAACTTTCCTGTCCTCTGTGCTGCAGCGAAAACAATCCATAATAAACGGAAGATGCAACATCCTGTCCATCAAAGTCATACACACCAAAAACACCACATTCTTCGTGTAATCCCAAGTCTACTTTTTCGTCTGTAAAATCACTCATATTTTCATCCCTTTACATTTTAATAGATATATACAATCTAGTGTATTGTACCAAATTCTATGCCACCAAACGGCTATTGTAACAGTTCAGCCGAGGGCTAAACTGTCACCAGCTATTTCTCATTTTAGCCTGTATTACATTTAAAAGGGGACAATAAAGCATGACTTCTTGTCCTCTTATTTTTTTAGCATATATTTAATCTTCTACTATTTATTATAACAATCCATAGAATAATCGCAACTGTTTTTTTACAATCCTATCAAGTTCTGGTAACAGTAACACAATCACCAACTTTCATAGTAAGTCTGTATTGCTTAAAATAATACCTCTGCGAATTTTTGTTTCTATAATTCTTTGCACAGATTCTGTAATCTGTTTTTCTGTAATTTCTCCTGCTTTTACAGCATCATATACAGCCTGATATGCTTCTTCTAAATCGGGTGTCATAAGAACAATATCTATGCCTGCCTGAATAGCTTTTACTGCTGCATCTCCCGGCTTATATTTCTTTGTAATGGCTCCCATATCCATTGCATCTGTAATAATAATCCCTGAAAATCCCAATTCCTGTCTTAACATATTTTGAATCACCAGCTTTGACATAGTTGCTGGTACTGTATTTTCTGTTACTTTACTAATGGAAATATGAGAAATCATTACAAAATCCACTCCAGCATCAATTCCTGCCTGAAATGGTTTAAATTCTGTACTGCGAAGCCCTAATAAATCAGTATCTGCATTTACAGGGCTGGTATGGGAATCCCCTGAAACACTACCATGTCCTGGAAAATGCTTTAAAGTAGCACTTATATTTTGAGCCTGTAATCCATTGACTACTTGTTTAACCATTTTAGAAACCAATTTAGCATCACTGCCAAATGCTCTATCCCCAATCTCTGTGTTATATTCGTTTGTCTTTACATCTGCCACTGGTGCAAAATCCAGATTAAAGCCTAATTCCTTAATCTCTTTTCCGATTGTAACACCCATATTATATACATAATCTTCATCGTTCATTGCTCCAATTTCTTCCATAACAGGAAAGGATGTTGTATGCATATTACTATTGTTTCCAATACGGGCTACACTGCCACCCTCTTCATCTACAGCAATAAACAATGGCACCTTTGTATTCTTTTGTGCTTCTTCAATTAAAGTCTTAGTTTGGTCTATAGCTTCTATATTCCTCGCAAATAAAATAATTCCTCCAACTGGATATTTTTTCAAAGTATCTGCCATATTATTTGTAAATTGGCGGAATTCAAAATAACCGCCCTCACTTTTGTCAAGTTGTTCCAAATGAACAACAAACATCTGCCCTATTTTTTCTTCCAAAGTCATCTTTTCCACTATAGAGCCTGCCATAGCGATAATTTCAGTGGAATCTGTTACAATTTCCCCCTTCTTTGGAGTTTTGGTCTTTGCAACTGGAGTCTTGGTTTCTTTCACATTATTCTCTGAGCCACTACACCCTCCCAGCACACATAAGCAAAAAATCACACAAAACATCATTGCATATCGCAAAACTGCTGGATATCCTCGTTTACCTTTCATAATACTTCTCCTTTATTCTCTGACGTTTTATTGTGTAACAGTTCAGCCGGAGGCTGACCTGTTACGAAACCCTGCAAGCTTCGCATGTAAATTGCAGGGTTCCAATCCTGTTTTAGTCTTTTTTATGGTCTGCACAGCAGAGTGTGCAGACTTACCTGAACTGTTACTTTATTGTTACTGTTTACACCTGTGGTGCTTGCAATAACCGTTTATTCCCGCGAAGCAACGAGCCAAGTGCGAGCTTGCTCGCATTTGGCGACTACCGCGAGGGTCAAATACCATTATAAAACAACTTCCAAATTATGAAAAGGATTTTCTTTTACTTTTTATAAGCTTTTTTAGCCAAAAGTAAAAGGGAACCCCGCATTTCGCAGTGTTCCCTTTCTATTTTTAATCTGTAGTTATTCTAAATTGGTATATCCCATTAAATGTTCATCTACTTCTCTTGCAGCATCACGGCCTTCACGAATTGCCCATACAACCAAAGACTGTCCTCTATGCATATCTCCTGCCACAAATACATTTGGCACATTAGTAGCGTGAGAATCTGCTGGTGTCTCTACGTTTGTTCTTTGGTTTAATTTTACCCCAAATGCATCTGCAATATAAGACTGTGTTCCCAAGAATCCTGCGGCAATTAAAACAATATCTGCTTTTACCTCGAATTCACTGTCTTTTACTTCCTGCATCACATTACGTCCGGCTTTTTTATCAAATACGCTCTCCAGCTTTACACAAATTGCTTTTGTAACATTGCCTTTTTTATCCTTTACAAATTCTTTTACTGTAGTCTGATAAATTCTTGGATCCTGACCAAATACAGCAATGCTTTCCTCCTGTCCATAATCTGTCTTGCAGACACGAGGCCATTCCGGCCAAGGATTCTTTTCGGTTCTGCAATCTGGAAGTTTTGGCATCATTTCAAGCTGTGTTACAGATTTTGCACCATGGCGGATGGAAGTTCCCACACAGTCGTTACCAGTATCTCCACCACCAATAATCAACACATGTTTTCCCTTTGCATCAATATAACTTCCTTCTTTCAAGGAAGGCTCTGCCAGCAAACTCTTGGTGGTTGATTTTAGGAAATCTACTGCAAAATAAATTCCATTTGCATCTCTTCCTGGCACCTGGATATCTCTAGGATTAGAAGCACCACATGCCAAAACCACGCTATCATATTCTGCCATAATATTCTTTGCCGATACATCATTTCCAACATCCTGACCAAGGGCAAATTCTACACCTTCTTCTTTCATAAGGTTTACTCTGCGTTCAATTACATGTTTTTCTAATTTCATGTTTGGAATGCCGTACATCAAAAGCCCACCAGCTCTGTCCTCCCTCTCAAATACAGTTACTTTATGTCCTCTCTTATTTAACTGATCTGCAACTGCAAGTCCGGAAGGACCTGAACCGATAACTGCAACTTTTTTTCCTGTACGGACTTTTGGAGGATTCGCAACAATCAAATCATTTTCATATCCATATTCAATAATACTATTTTCATTTTCTTTTACAGAAACCGGCGATCCGTTCAACCCACAGGTACAAGCTGCTTCACATAAAGCAGGACATACTCTGGATGTAAACTCTGGAAAATTATTTGTCTTTTTTAATCTTGTTAATGCTTTTTCATAATTTCCCTGATAAACTAAATCGTTCCACTCTGGTATTAAGTTATTCAAAGGACATCCAGCCGACATGCCTCCAATCATCATGCCAGCCTGACAAAATGGTACACCACATTCCATACATCTGGCTGCCTGCTCTTTTCTTGAAGCTTCATCCATATGTTCATGAAATTCATTATAGTGCTTGATTCTGTCTAATGGTTTTTCCGCTGGATTACCTTTTCTTTCATATTCCAAAAATCCACCTGTTTTTCCCATGTCATGTCCTCCTTACTTACCAACATTCACATAAAATGCTTCAATTTCTGCTTGTTCTCTTGAATATCCTTTTTCCTCCATTGCATGAATAGTATGCATAACACTTCTGTAATCATGAGGAATAATTTTCTTGAATTTTGGTAAATACTCATCAAAATGCTTCAAAATTTCCTTACCCTTCTCAGAGTTTGTCTCCTCAACATGTGCCTCTATCATGGATTTTAATTCCTGCACATCTGACTGTTCTTCCACATCCTCCACAGAGACTAATTCTTTATTTACTTTCAAATAGAAATCATTGTTTTCATCTAATACATAAGCAACTCCGCCACTCATACCAGCCGCAAAGTTCTTACCAGTATTACCAAGTACTGCTACACGTCCTCCAGTCATATATTCACAACCATGGTCACCAACGCCTTCTACAACGGCTGTAATACCAGAGTTTCTTACACAGAAACGTTCGCCAGCCACACCGTTGATGTAAGCCTTACCTGTAGTTCCACCATAAAATGCTACATTTCCAATGATAATATTTTCATCTGCCTTAAATTTCGCATTTTTAGGAGCGGTTACTACAATCTTACCACCGGATAATCCTTTACCACAGTAGTCATTACAATCTCCTGTAAGACGAAGGGTCAATCCGCTTGGGATAAATGCTCCAAAACTTTGTCCACCACTGCCTTCACATTCAATGGTATAAGTATCTTCTTTTACACTTGTTCCAAGCTTTTTGGTAATTTCTGAACCTAAAATGGTTCCTAATGTACGATTCAGGTTATTTACATGCACTTTCACTTTGGCTTCCTGTTTCTTCGCAATCTTAGCAGCCAAATCCTTTAATAACACCTTCTCATCCATTGTTTTTTCCAATTCAAAGTTGTATTTATCAGCAGGATTGAAGTAACGGTTCTTGGCATGAGCATAAGTGGTATCCAAAATCTTTGATAAATCAATCGCTGCTCCTCTTTCGGAAAGATTTTCCTTCTTTTTCAGTAAATCGGTTCTACCAATCAATTCATTTACAGTACGAACGCCTAATTTAGCCATATATTCTCTTAATTCCTGAGCTACAAAACGCATGAAATTCTCTACATATTCTGGTTTTCCAGTAAAACGTTTACGAAGCTCTGGATTTTGTGTAGCAATACCAACTGGGCAAGTATCTAAGTTACATACACGCATCATTACACAACCCATGGTTACCAATGGAGCCGTTGCAAAACCAAATTCTTCTGCACCAAGAATGGCTGCTACCGCTACATCACGTCCATCCATAAGTTTTCCATCCGTTTCAATTACTACCTTTGAACGAAGGTCGTTTAACATAAGTGACTGATGTGTCTCTGCAAGACCAAGTTCCCAAGGAAGTCCGGCATTATGAATAGAACTTTCTGGAGCTGCACCGGTTCCTCCATCGAAACCAGATACTAAAACAACCTCTGCTCCTGCTTTTGCAACACCTGCTGCAATTGTTCCAACACCTGCTTCTGATACCAATTTTACGGAAATTCTTGCATCTTTATTGGCATTCTTTAAATCGTAAATCAATTGAGCCAAATCTTCAATGGAATAGATATCATGGTGTGGTGGTGGGGAAATTAACCCTACACCTGTTGTAGAATTTCTACATTCTGCAATCCATGGATATACTTTCTTTCCTGGAAGATGTCCACCCTCACCAGGTTTCGCACCTTGTGCCATCTTAATCTGGATTTCATCGGCACTTACCAAATATTGAGAAGTCACACCAAAACGTCCCGATGCTACCTGTTTAATTGCAGAACATCTGTCTTCTGCCTGTCCCTTTGTAGCAAGACGTTCCAGACTTTCTCCACCTTCACCACTATTTGATTTGCCACCTAAGCGGTTCATTGCGATTGCCATTGTCTCATGTGCTTCTTTGGAGATAGAACCATAAGACATTGCTCCAGTCTTAAAACGTTTTACAATAGAATCTACGCTCTCCACTTCTTCAATTGGAACTCCTGTTTCTGGATAATTGAAATCCATAAGTCCACGAAGATTGGTTTCACTTTCCTCTTCGTCCATCTTAGCAGAATACTCTTTAAAGATTTCATAACTGCCTTCTCTTGTTGCTTTCTGTAATAAATAAATTGTCTGTGGATTATACAAATGCTCTTCTTTTCCACTTCTTGACTTATGGTTTCCACTACTTTCTAATGTATTATCTGTACCAAGTCCCAGCGGATCAAATGCCTGTGTGTGCAAGGTTTCAATCTGTTTTTCAATTTCAGCTATGCCAATACCTCCAACACGGCTTACCACATCAGAAAAATAACGGTTAATGACATCTTCACTAATTCCAATGGCCTCAAAGATTCGGGAACCTAAGTATGACTGAATTGTGGAAATACCCATTTTAGAACCAATTTTTACAATACTTTTTGTAATGGCATGTGTATAATCATCTACTGCCGCATAATAATCTTTATCCAGCAAATCATTATTTACCATTTCTGCAATGGTATCCAATGCAAGGTAAGGGTTAATCGCACTTGCACCAAATCCAAGCAAGGTAGCAAAATGATGTACTTCTCTAGGCTCTGCACTTTCCAAAATTAAAGATAAACGTGTTCTCTTCTTTGTTTTTACTAAATGCTGTTGTACTGCAGATACCGCAAGCAGTGAAGGAATTGCTACATGGTATTCGTCTACTCCCCTGTCAGACAGGATAAGCACATTGGCACCATCTTTGTATGCACGGTCAGCTTCCATACAAACTCTGTCAATGGCTTTTTCAAGAGAGGTTTCTGTATAATAAGTAATTGGAATTACTTCTACCTTAAAGCCTTTGACCTTCATCATTTTAATCTTAAGTAAATCTGTATTGGTTAAGATTGGATTCTCTATCTTTAATACGTTACAGTTTTCTTCCTGTTCCTTTAAAATATTTCCTGCTGTTCCAATATAAACCGTTGTAGCAGTTACTACTTTCTCCCGTAATGCATCAATTGGTGGATTTGTCACCTGTGCAAATAACTGTTTAAAGTAATTAAACAATGGCTGTGGACGCTTAGACAATGGTGGCAGTGGTGTATCCCTACCCATCGCTGCAATTGGTTCTGCACCATTCATAGCCATATTTAAAATACTATTCATACATTCTTCATAAGTATAGCCAAATGCCTTTCTAAGCTTATTTCCTTCTTCTTCACTATACTCTTCAACTTTTTTATTTGGAATCTTTAAATCTTTTAAATTTACTAAATTGTTATCTAACCACTCACCATAAGGCTGTCTCTTTGCATATTTTTCCTTTATGGTATCATCATCAATTAATTCACCCTTTACAGTATCTACCAACAGCATCTTACCAGGGCGAAGACGTTCTTTCTTGACAATCTTCTCTTCTGGAATATCCAAAACTCCCACTTCCGAAGAAAGGATGATATTTCCATCATCTGTAATATAATATCTGGAAGGACGTAATCCATTACGGTCAAGAACAGCACCCATAATATCCCCATCCGAGAATAATATAGAAGCAGGACCATCCCATGGCTCCATCATAGTTGCATAATACTGATAAAATTCCTGTTTTTCACGGCTCATACTTCTATCATTTGCCCAAGGCTCTGGAATTGCAATCATAACTGCGAGAGGTAATTCCATCCCACTCATTACAAGGAATTCTAATGAATTATCTAATCTTGCTGAATCAGAACCACTTACATCAATAACAGGAAGAACTTTGTGCATTTCTCCCTTTAAATATTCTGATTCCATAGTCTCTTCACGGGCATGCATCTTATCTGCATTTCCGGCAATTGTATTAATCTCTCCATTATGCACAATAAAGCGGTTTGGATGTGCTCTCCGCCAACTTGGCTGTGTATTGGTACTAAATCTGGAATGTACTAATGCAATGGCAGATTCATACGCAGGATTCTGTAAATCAAGGAAGAAGGAACGAAGCTGGTCTACCAGGAACATTCCCTTGTATACAATGGTTCTGCTGGATAAGGAAACTACATACGTATCTTCATTGGAAGAATTCTCAAACTGTCTTCTTACAATATATAATTTTCTATCAAAATCCAAGCCCTTCTTTACATTGTTTGGTTTCTTAATAAAGGCCTGCATAATACAAGGCATACAATCAAGAGCAGTCTGCCCTAATACTTCTTTTTGTACTGGTACTTCACGCCATCCAAGAAAGTCTAAATTCTCTTTCTCCACAATAATTTCAAATCTTTTCATGGCACGTCTTCTGCTTAGCTCATTTTGTGGCAAAAAGAACATACCAATACCATATTCTCTTTCTTTTCCGATAGAAATGTCTGCTTTCTTTGCAGCTTCACTAAAGAATTTGTGTGAAATCTGCAATAAAATACCAACACCATCACCAGTTTTTCCTGTAGCATCTTTTCCTGCACGATGCTCTAAATTCTCCACGATTTTTAACGCATTTTCCACTGTTTCATGTGTTTTAATACCCTTCTGGTTTACTACTGCACCAATACCACAGTTATCATGCTCCCATCTCGGATCATATAAACCCTGTGTATTTCTCTTACATTCTTCCATTGCAACACATTCCTTTCTTTTCTCTTTATTGTCCAATCGCAACTGTTCAGAATCATGAACAGTTATATCCAATCGTCATTATATGATTGTTAGCAGACTTTTTCAATACCAATTTTTGGCTTTTTTACCTCAAAAAATTATCTATTTAGAATCCTTTCTTCTAAATAGAGCCAAAAACGTAACAGTTCAGTCATGTCATTCATATTTTGCCAGAATATACATCATGACTAAGAATATTATAAATGAACTATAACAAAAAAACGATATTCTTAATAAAGAGTACAATTCGCCCTTTTTTAAAAACACCGTCGTTCTGAAAGCTATTATAATACAATGAAATATAAATTGCAAGTAAAACTTCTCTTTTTTTACTTTCCAAGTTTTCTAACATTTGTTATAATGATAAAATATCCAAGCAAATAAGGATAAGCAAAGGAGAAAACTTATGATTTTAAATGTTGAACATTTGAGCCACGGGTTTGGCGACCGGGCAATTTTTGATGATGTATCCTTCCGTTTATTGAAAGGAGAACATATTGGGCTTATTGGAGCAAACGGAGAAGGAAAGTCTACTTTCTTGAACATTGTTACTGGTAAACTTATGCCAGATGAAGGGAAAGTAGAATGGGCAAAAAATGTGCGGGTTGGTTATTTAGACCAACATGCGGTTTTGGAAAAAGGTATGACAATCCGGGATGTTTTAAAAACCGCTTTTGCATTTTTATTTGAATTAGAAAAACGCTCTAATGAACTTTGTGGCAAAATGGCAGAAGCAGACGAAGATGAACTCACTGCAATGATGGACGAATTTGGTAACATTCAGGATTTATTAGATGCTCATGATTTTTATAACATTGATTCAAAAATAGAAGAAGTTGCAAAAGCATTAGGATTAAATGATATTGGATTAGAACGAGATGTAACTGAACTTAGCGGAGGACAGCGTACCAAGATTTTACTTGCCAAACTTCTCCTTGAGAAACCGGATATCCTGCTTCTTGACGAACCTACCAACTATTTGGATGCGGAACATATTCATTGGCTGCAAAGATACTTGCAGGAATATGACAATGCCTTTATTTTGATTTCCCACGATATTCCTTTTCTAAATAGTGTGGTAAATCTTATCTACCACATGGAAAACCAGGAATTAAACCGCTATGTAGGTGATTATGATAAATTCCAAGAAGTTTACGCAGTAAAAAAAGCACAACTGGAAGCTGCATACGAAAGACAACAGCAGGAAATTAAAGAGCTGAAAGATTTTGTATCAAGAAATAAAGCCCGTGTTTCCACCCGGAACATGGCTATGTCCCGGCAAAAGAAACTTGATAAAATGGATATGATTGAACTTGCAAAAGAAAAACCAAAGCCGGAATTTCATTTTAAAGAAGCAAGAGCTGCGGGGAAAACTATTTTTCATGCAGAAAATCTTGTAATTGGCTATGATGAACCTCTTTCCAGACCAATTAACCTGACTATGGAGCGTGGAGAGAAACTTGTATTTACTGGTGCCAATGGAATCGGCAAGACTACATTATTAAAGAGTATTCTTGGCATTACGCCTCCTATTTCCGGCCGGGTTGCTCTTGGTGATTATTTATATACTGGTTATTTTGAACAGGAAATGTCAGGCATGAAGAACAATACTTGTATTGAGGAAATCTGGAAGGAATTTCCATCTTATACACAATACGAAGTCCGCTCTGCTCTTGCAAAATGTGGTCTTACTACCAAACACATTGAAAGCCAGGTGCGGGTGCTTAGTGGTGGAGAGCAAGCCAAAGTCCGTTTGTGTAAGCTTATCAATGTAGAAACTAATATTCTTCTTTTGGATGAGCCAACTAACCATTTGGATGTAGACGCAAAGGAGGAATTAAAACGTGCCTTAAAAGTGTACAAAGGCAGCATCCTTCTTATCTGCCATGAACCAGATTTTTATGAAGACTGGGCTACCAAAGTAATTGATTGCTCTCATTGGAGTACTCGGATTTAAAGAACTGAACCACTACCGGCTAAAGCCGGTAGGTTCAATTTGCTGCTAAAGCAGCCT
>CAMWUK010000053.1 GCA_947177415.1 uncultured Clostridiaceae bacterium | reverse complement strand
GCGTTAAGCACATAAAAGTATATGCACAAATTGCCCTCTATGAGCAAGCTCACTCATGCAATTTGCACATATACTTTTACCCGGCTGAATTGCTACAACAAATCCGGCCGCCTTTCTTTTGTCCGTTCCAACGACTGTTGTTGTCTCCATTTTTCTATATTAGCATGATGACCAGACAACAATACCTCTGGAACTCTTTTCCCATGCCATTCTACCGGTCGTGTATACTGAGGATATTCCAAAAGATTATTAGAAAAACTCTCCAACTGGGCAGATTCTTCATTGTGTAACACTCCCGGAAGTAATCTTGCTATGGAATCCATTACCACCAATGCTGGCAATTCTCCACCAGTTAATATATAATCTCCTATAGAAATATTCTCATCTACTATTTCTTCTAAAACTCTTTCGTCGATTCCCTCATAATGCCCGCAAAGAATTACCAAATCTTCTTCTTTTGCAAGCTCTTCTGCAATCTTTTGGTGAAAAACTTTTCCTTGTGGTGTCATATATACAACCTTTGGTTTGCTCATTCTTCCTTGTTTTTGTATATTTTCTTTAACCTTTTCGTACGCACAAAATACTGGTCCTGGCTGCATAACCATCCCAGCACCACCACCATAAGGATAATCGTCCACTTTATTATATTTATTCTCTGAAAAATCCCGGATATTGATAACATCCATACCCAACAAACCATTCTGCAAGGCTCTGCCTGTAATACTTTGTCCCATTGCATGTTCTATCATATCCGGAAATAATGTTAATACATGATAATGCATAGTTTTCTCCCGCCTAATCTATTAATCCTGGCATCAGATGTGCCTTTACAATTTTATGTTCAAAATCAATATCTAAAATGCAATCTTTAATTACAGGCAGTAAAATCTCCTTTTTCTCCTGATCTTCTACCACATAAACATCATTTGCTCCTGTTTGCAACACTTCTTTCACTACACCTAATTCCATCCCATCTTCCGTTACAACCAATGAGCCAATTACATCACACAAAAAATATTCATCCTCTTCTAATGGTACTGCCTGTTCTCTTGTTATATATAAATCTTTTCCCTTATATTTTTCAATATCATTAATATTATTTATTCCTTTAAACTTTAAAATTACCATATTTTTAAAGAACTTTACATTGGTAATTTCCCACTCCAACAGTTCTTTTCCTGTATCCAGATATACCTTTTTTAACTTCTTAAACCGTTCTACATCATCTGTAGTAGGATATACTTTGATTTCTCCTGCAATTCCATGTGTGTTGGCAAAAACACCAACTCTTAGCATATTATTCTCCATAAAACTCCTCTTCTCTAACACTAAAAAATTCGTAAGAGTTCAGCCGGGTCCATTCATAAAGTGCCAGAATATACAAATTGGCTAAAAATATTTTTTCTGGCTGGACTATTACAAAAATTCTGACAAACGGCTGTATGAATGGGCATGCTATGGAGGCTCAAACAGCCTATTCCTTTAGAACACACAATTTCATACAGCCGTTTATCTGGCTTGTGCAATGTCTTATTCCTTTTCCTTTAAGCAACATTAGCATATTTTTACTGCTGAATCTCCACAATAATCTTTTTATCATCTTTTGAAGCCGCTGCTTTTGCAACTGTACGAATCGCTTTTGCAATACGGCCTTGTTTTCCAATTACTTTCCCCATATCTTCTTCTGCAACTTTTAAGCTAATTACAGTCCCCTTCTCTGTCTCACTCTCTGTTACAACTACCTCACCCGGATTATCTACCAAAGACTCGGCTATGCATCTAATCAAATCCTTCATATCTCTCACCTCCAAATACACAATTCTTCACAAATGTTTTTTTATAAACCTCAATTATTGTACTTAGGTAACTGTTCAGAACCATGAATAGTTACGTACTTAGTACAACAGCGAAAGAGAACAACTCCCTTCCGCTGTTAACATATTTATTACATGATACCTGCAATCTTTAAAAGCTTTCCTACGGTTTCTGTTGGTTTTGCACCATTTGATAACCATTTCTTAGCAGCTTCTTCATTCACATTGAAAACACTTGGTTCCTGATTTGGATCGTATGTTCCAATCTCTTCGATGAATCTACCATCTCTAGGAGATCTTTCATCAGCAACTACTATTCTATAGAAAGGAGCTTTCTTCTGTCCCATTCTTTTTAATCTGATCTTTACCACTTGTTTCACCTCCTTGGAATATTCTCCTTGTGTTACTGTCCACACCTATTCTTACAAACTTTGCAGCAAGTGCAAAGTTCTACCAGTGAACAGCAGCCTACTTGTAGCTTACGCTACTATATTAAAAGCCAAATGGCATTTTAAACTTACCTTTTTTCTTTCCACCCATCATGCCAGACATTTGTTTCATCATTTTTCTGGACTGTTCAAATTGTTTTACCAAACGATTGACCTCACCAATATCCACACCTGCCCCTTTTGCAATTCGCTTCTTACGGGAAGGGTTCAAAAGATTCGGATTCTGTCTTTCTTCTTTAGTCATAGAGTATATAATAGCTTCTACTCCTTTTGTTGCATCATCTGGAATATCAATATCCTTTGGAAGCCCTACACCTGGCAGCATGCTTAAAATACTGGTTAATCCTCCCATTTTCTTCACCTGCTGCATCTGATCCAGAAAGTCATCAAAATTAAATTCTGCTTTGCGAATCTTCTTCTCTAATTCTAATGCTTTTTCTTCGTCAATCTCTGCTTGTGCTTTATCAATTAAGGTCAGGATATCTCCCATACCAAGAATTCTTGATGCCATTCTATCAGGATAAAACTGTTCTAAATCTGTCAGCTTCTCACCTGTACCAATGTACAGAATAGGTCTTCCAGTTACTGCACGGATGGATAATGCCGCACCACCTCTGGTGTCTCCATCTAACTTTGTTAAAATCACACCATCAATATCTATCTTCTCATTGAAAGTCTGTGCTACATTTACTGCATCTTGTCCAGTCATGGCATCTACTACTAAAATGCTTTGGTCAACTTCTATATTCTGGCGAATTTCAATCAATTCCTCCATCATACCTTCATCAATATGCAAACGTCCTGCTGTGTCAATTATCACTATGTTATTACCATTTGTTTTTGCATGCTCCATAGCAGCTTTTGCAATATTCACTGGTTTGTGGTTGTCGCCCATGGTAAATACAGGTACTCCCTGCTTTTCTCCATTAATCTGTAACTGCTGGATCGCAGCCGGACGATAAATATCGCAGGCAACCAATAATGGTTTACGCCCCTTTTTCTTAAAAGTTCCTGCCAGCTTTGCCGTAGCTGTTGTCTTACCAGCACCTTGCAAACCACACATAAGTATTACCGTAATCTCTGTGGCTGGACGAAGGGTAATTTCTGTTGTTTCGCTTCCCATAAGCTTAACCATCTCTTCGTTAACAATCTTGATTACCATCTGTCCAGGAGTCAAACTATTCATTACGTCTTGACCAACTGCCCGTTCCTGCACTGCCTTCACAAAATCCTTCACAACTTTGAAGTTCACATCTGCCTCCAGCAATGCCAATTTTACTTCTCTAAGTGCTGCCTTCACATCAGCTTCAGACAGGCGGCCTTTACCACGCAGATTCCGAAATACATTCTGCAATTTATCTGTCAAACTATCAAATGCCATATCCACTCCTCTCCCCAATCAGATTATAGTACCTCTAATATCTGACTGGATAATGCCTCTATTTTTTCAATTTCTTCTAAATCCTTTGTCTCTCTTACCCGCATGGCAACCGCATGAATTTCATTCACAGTCTCTTTGGTTTTTTGGAACTTCTCAATCAAATGTAAACTTTCTTCATAATGTTCCAACTCTCTGCTGCAACGCTTTACAATATCATGCACACCCTGCCGGCTCATTCCTTGTTCCTGAGCTATCTCTCCAAGAGAATAATCATTCAGAATATAATCTTCAAATATCCGTCTCTTATGTTCCTTTAGCAAGGCACCATAAAAATCATATAACAGAGACATCTCTAGAATATGTGCTAATGCGTCATTGTCTTTTTGTTTCTTTTCAAATTCCATAAAAGCACCACCTGTAAAGCAATTTTCTTTACAGGTGATAGTATACACAAAAAGTAAGAAGGTGTCAAGTATTTTTATTTATAATAGTAACTGTCCAGAAACATGAACAGTTACGTTTAAGCCCATACTAATTCGCCTCCGGCGAAGGGGCTTAAACATTACAAAATTTACTTTTTCTTACGAAACACGCAGTAAATGCGTGTTTCTACCTGAATAGTTACTTATAATAGTCAAATTGTAAACCATACATCCGCACGGTATCTCCATCTTGTATTCCCAATGCTTCAAGCTGTTCTAAAATGCCACTCTCTTTTAAAAACCTTTGGAAAAATTCAAATCCTTTTTCGGAATCCAAGTTTGTATAACCCAACATTTTTTCAATTCTTGGACCTTCTACCACAAACACATTCTCTTCTTCGTCTTTTTCCACCGTAAACGGTTCATCTGCTACAATTAAGTCTTCTACAAAATATTCTTTTTCAAATACAACTGGTTCATCACCAATTTCGTTTAACCGTTCTTTGACATAATATAACAATTCTTTGACACCTTTTCCACTAACAGCAGAAATCGGAAAAACCGGTATTCCTTTTGGTTCAAATTCATCTCTTAACAAAGATATAACTGTTTCTTCTTCATCGCCATAAAAAATGTCTGTTTTGTTTGCTGCGATTACCTGCGGTCTTTTTGCAAGTTCCAGATTGTAAGCCTCCAATTCTCCATTAATCACCTGTATATCCACCAGAGGATCTCTTCCTTCCGTAGAAGCAGCATCGACCATGTGAATCATCAATTTTGTCCGTTCAATGTGCCTTAAAAATTCATGACCCAAACCGATCCCCTCGGCTGCTCCCTCAATCAATCCCGGAATATCAGCAATTACAAATCCATCTGTTCCTTCCAAATCAACAACACCAAGATTCGGATTCAATGTGGTAAAATGATAATTGGCAATCTTTGGCTTTGCATTAGTCACCCGTGATAAAAATGTAGACTTTCCTACATTAGGGAATCCCACAAGTCCCACATCTGCAATTACTTTCAGTTCCAAAATAACTGTCATTTCCATTCCCGGTTTACCAGGCTGTGCATATTTGGGAACCTGCATAGTAGGTGTAGCATAATGTTGATTTCCTTTTCCACCACGGCCACCTTTTAAAATTACTTCTCTTCGGTTCTCATAGTTCATATCAGCAATTACTTTTCCTGTCTCTGCATCTTTGATAACAGTTCCTGGTGGAACTTTCACGACTTTATTCTCACCATCTGCACCATGACAATTTCTCTTTCCACCCGGCTCTCCATCTGTAGCAAAATACTTGCGGACATGACGGAAATCATTCAAGGTATTCAAACCCTCGTCTATTTCAAAAATCAGATCACCGCCCCTGCCGCCATCACCACCATCTGGTCCTCCGGCTGCCACATACAATTCCCTGCGAAAACTCACATGACCATCTCCGCCTTTACCAGAACGTATATATATCTTAGCACTATCTGCAAACATGTTTTCACCTCACTATTCAAATTTATCTCTAAGAGTAACTGTTCAGAACCATGAACAGTTACCTTTAAGCCCATAATAATTCGCCTACGGCGAAGGGGCTTAAACATTACAAAATTTACTTTTTCTTACGAAACACGCAGTAAATGCGTGTTTCTACCAGAATAGTTACCTCCAAAGAACAAAGTGGACAAGTCCACATCTTTCTGGAGTTTTTACTTAATAGGGCAAACGCTCCTATAAAGCAAGAAAAATGCCCCAAATATATGAATATTCAAATATTTAGAGCATCTTTTATTTTAATAATTCAAAATCTTATTTAGATTCTACAGGATAAACAGAAGCCTGTTTCTTATCTCTACCTTTTCTTTCAAATCTAAGTACACCATCTACTAATGCATATAAAGTGTCATCTCCACCACGTCCAACATTGATACCTGGGTGAATCTTTGTACCACGCTGTCTATATAAAATATTACCAGCTAATACAAACTGACCATCTGCTCTCTTAGCACCTAATCTCTTAGACTCAGAATCTCTACCATTCTTAGTAGATCCAACTCCCTTTTTATGTGCGAACATCTGAAGGTTCATCTTAAACATAATCCTACACCTCCTTGAAATTATCGATAAATTATTACAATATACTTATCACCATATTCATCCGCAATACCATTCAATCCAAGTATTAAGGAATCCATAAGCAATACTGCCTCATCACTAATCTTTGATGAAATAATCCGGAATCCTGATATCTCTGTTTCTTCATCCTCCCAAAGTTCCACTTCATCTGATGTAAGCTTCTCAATAGAGGTTGCTGTATTAACAAACAATACAGAAATTCCTGCACAGACTATATCTTGTCCCATCTCTGCGTATTCAGCATGTCCTTCTATACGCACTTCATAATAAACACCATCCGGATTCTTACTAAAAGTTACTGTCAACATGCCTTATCACCTCACTAGGCAAATTAAGCATTAATCTTTTCAATCTTAACTTGAGTAAACTGTTGTCTATGACCATTCTTTTTATGATATCCAGTTTTTCTCTTATATCTGTAAACAATAACTTTCTTAGCCTTGCCTTCTTTTACTACAGAAGCAGTAACTGTTGCTCCAGCTACAGTAGGCTGTCCTACTACTAAGCTACCATTATTTACAGCAAGAACCTGATCAAATGTAACATTCTCTCCAGCTTCTACTCCAAGTTTCTCTACATTAATGATATCGCCTTCGGCTACTTTGTACTGTTTACCACCTGTTGCAATAATTGCGTACATATGGCACCTCCTATTATCATTACTCGCCAGCTACGGTGTTTATCACTAAAACTTAAACCTCGCTGTGCGGCATACCATTTGATTAAAACACATTTTTTTACTTTTGTCAACTATTTTTTTATATTTTTATTCAAGTTACGTAACAGTTCAGCCATACTATTCAACTTCTTGTCCGCCGCTAAAATCTCCATCAATATTCATCGTATGCAGTGTTCTTCTTTTCATTCTGGCTTCTTCTGATGCTTCTATAATAAACTCTTTAATCTTATCTGTATTTTTGATATGAATCATTTCTAATTCTGGATGTGTCACATCTCCAGTGTAACAAATCACTGTTCCCATTCCAAAAATTCTTTCCAAAAAACTTTTCTTTAAACGTACATCTTGAATTTTAAACATCAAAGCATCATCTTCAACCAGATTCAAAAAACCGCGTTTGATTGTAATCTTTTCATCTGTAATATGATACTTGGTAAAACATATTGGTAATCCCAAAAACAATGTTCTTTTTCTCTCTGTAAATTCCATCTTTGCTCTCCTACATTCTTAATAGCTATAATACTCTCATTTTTACCCAAAAATTTATAAAGCAATCTCTGCAGTTGTATTTTTGCCAATAACTTTTAATTTTGCATCTGATACACTAGTTTTCTTACTTACCTCAAATACAACGATTCCTTCTGCTTTCTTTCCCTTTTTTACAGTTGTAGATAGATAATTCATGTCATTACCAAGCAGTGTAAGCTGCGAAGTTACTACTTTGCCATCAGGTAACACCAACTGATAGGTAACATCATTCTTATGCAAGTCTATCTTTACATCCTTAGAAGACGGATTTTTTATTTGGAATTTAACAACAATAAGTTTCCTTCCATCCTCTGCAAAAACACCAATAGATGTATTTTCTGATTCTTTATAGCTATTGCATTCTTTCATACTTTTATATGCAACCTTACATTTGGCAATATCCAATACATCATTCAGATCGGATAATACAGTGTTATTCTCTTCATTTGATGCCGGGTCACCACTTTTGCCAGGCATCGTATTGTCTCCTGGTTTATCTGTTGGAGACGGTGCTTGTGTTTGCTCTGGTGATAATGTTGATACTGTTGGTTCTGGTGTGGCAACAGCATAAATCAAACTCTTCTCATAACCTGTAGTATACTTTAACATAGCACCTGCTAAATATTCCGCAGCCTGGGCATTCTGTTCTTCGTTCAATTCCGTTACACCACAACCACTAATTCCTAAAGCTGCAATCAATGCCATTCCTATAACAGTTTGCTTTTTCACATTCACACACCCTCTTACTTTTTTAAATGGTTGTCCATTTGTTACTATTGCAAGGCAGACAACTCTCATTTATACATTATAGCAAGAAATCACCAGAAAAGCAAATCATTTCTTAGTCATCCTGCATATCTAAATCAAACCAGAATTCCACTCCATTAGAACAATTCCTCACACCACACTCCTGATGCAGGGAATTCATAATTGCCTTTACAATAGATAGCCCAATTCCGCTGCCACCGTATTCTCTGGTTCTTGCTTTGTCAACTTTGTAAAATTTAATCCACACTTTTTCCAAATCTTCATCAGGAATAGATTGTCCTGTATTATATACAGATATGCGGACTTTTCCAGCTTGTTTGGTAATCTTAACTTCTACAATTTTTTCCCCATCCACATGATTCAATGCATTACTGATATAATTTGTTACAACTTCTTCTATAGAATATTCATCCGCCCATACATAAATTGGCTCATAAGGTTCAAAAATCAATGTAACTTCCTTCTGTTCAAACAAAATACGAGTAGAATTTATAACAGACTGGATTACTGTGACAATATCAAAACGCTCAAACTCTACTAAGTTATTCCCAAATTCAATTTGATTTAAATTCAAGAGTTTTTTAACCATTTTATTCATTTTATTTGCTTCATCAATAATAACATCACAATAAAATTCCCGGCTTTCTTCATCCTCATTGATATTTTCCTGTAATCCTTCTGCATATCCTTGAATTAGTGCAATAGGTGTCTTTAATTCATGAGATACGTTAGACAAAAACTCCTTACGCATTTCATCAATTTGAATCTTATTCTCAATATCTGACTGCAGTTCGTTATTCGCCGCTTTTAGTTCTGATATTGTCTGCTCCAGTTTTTCTGACAACAAATTAATACAATGCCCTAAATCTCCAATTTCATCCTTGCGTTGTTTTGTATATTTTGTCTCAAATTTTAATTCTGCCATTTCACCTGCTATATGTGAAAGTTTTTTAATTGGTTTTGTAAAAGAGCCGATAATCGCAAACATAACCACAACTCCAAGAAATGTGGCAACCATTCCAGCATAAATTAAAAATTGGCTGGATAATTGTACACTTTCCTGAATGCTCTCATAATTACTTCTCATAAATATGGTATGTGTTGTATCTCCTACCTGCATCTCTCCCACCAATTCCAAATACTCAGAATCCAGCCGGTCATCATTAATCCGGACAATATTATAATTATCACAAGAATATAAAGAATATCTATCCTGGGATCCGGATTCATCTTTTAATATTCCGATATTTTTCCCCATTAAGGATAATATCTGTTTTCTTTCCAGTTCATTTAATACCTCTTTTTGGGGATAAACAAACTCTCCCAAATAGGTCCATTGTCCATTTTGTATAATACGGCTCCAATTCATAACATATATACTTAAATTATTATCTTCACTCCATTTTTCTAAAGATAATTCCATTTGACCAGTATCTTCATCGTCCCCATTATTCAGCTTATTTAACTCTTCATACACTTTAACATAAGTTTGTTTTAGCGTATTTGTTTTACTATACTGATAATACATTGGAAGAAACATCTGATTTACAAGCCAGCATAGAAAAAAAGTAGCCAAAATTAAAACAGCAAGCATACAGGTTAGCCGGAAACGCATAGAATGAAAATTATGCTTCAGTCTCATTTTTCCTCTCCTATTTCTCTGCCTCAAACTTATATCCCATTCCCCAGACAGTTTTGATACAATCTCCCTTTTCTCCCAATTTACTTCGCAATTTCTTTACATGAGTATCAATGGTTCTTGCATCTCCAAAATAATCATAATTCCATACATTATTTAAAATTCTTTCTCTGGACAATGCTACACCTTGATTTGTTACAAAATATGTTAAAAGTTCAAATTCTTTATAACTTAAATCAATTATTTCATCATCTACAGTCACTTCCCTTGCTGTCTTATTAATGATAATTCCGCCAATTTCTATTTTCTCATCACCTAATGTATTTGTTCTTCTTAAAATTGCTTCTACTCTTGCCACTAATATTTTAGGACTAAAAGGTTTTGATATATACTCATCTATTCCAAGCTCAAACCCAAGAAGTTCATCTTTTTCATCACTTTTTGCTGTAAGCATAATAATAGGAACTTTTGAATATTGCCGAATTTCCTTACACACCTGCCACCCATCCATTTTCGGCATCATAACATCTAAAATAATCAAAGCAATATCACTTTGTTCAAAAAATTTATCTACAGCTTCTTCTCCATTTTCTGCCTCTATTACTTCAAATCCTTTTTTTCCAAGAAAATCCTTTACTAATTTTCGCATTCTGCTTTCATCATCAACGACCATCACTTTTAGTTGAGTCATATCCCTGCCTCCTTTAGTATTTCTGTTACTGTTCACACCATAGGTGTGAACAGTAACATATTTCTTTCTATTATAACACTCCTCTATTAATTTTCTGTGAATTATTTTGTATCATTTGTTTTAATTCCTAATTCTTTCTCTTTTGCATTAATTGCTGCTTCCCTCTGCTCTAACTCTGCTTCCCAGCCTGCATATTTATCCAACACAGCAGACTCATCATAAGTTCTATAATTTGTATATGCCAGGACCATCATTAGACAAACTGCTAATATTAAAAATCCAACTACAATTTTTAGCCTTTTCTTTTCTTCTTTTGCTACCTCATAAAGTCTACGATACTGATTTGCAAGTTTTGCAGCCTCTTGTGCATCTTCTGGAAGTTCCTGCCCATTTTCCTGCTTATAAATTGGTATGGATTTTATATAATCTTCTTCCACAACTCCACTTTTTGCTATCATAACTTGAAGCTGGTGCATAAATTCATATCCAAGAACAGTATGAAACATCTTGCTGTCTACTGCTTTATTGTATATCTTTAAAAGCTGTTGTTTATCCTTCAAATTTGTTCTTTCTTTAATATAAGAGATGGAATCTGCTTCTTTCTTTGCCTTTTCATAATCTTGTTTATCTGCAAAAACATATCCTGCCACTTTCCACTTTTCTTCTGCCATAAGTATGCCCCCTTGTTTTTCTTTTATCTACTCTAATTTTACTATTTCCTAACAAGAATTCCAAGTGCTAACCATAGAACTTTTTACTTTTCACATTTTGCGAGTGAACAATAACCACATTTTTCTTATTTTTTTCGCATTTTCTACACATTTTCTTCACATTTTTTTTCTATACTATTTTTGCATGGTTCATTACCAATAAACTTTTTGTAACTGTTCAGTTACTTCAGTTCGGGGTTTTGAATAGTTGCACACTTTTTTTCATTTTTTCATACTTTTTAAGGGGATATGTTTACATATCCCCTCTCCTTTATACTATCACAAAAACTAGATTTCATTTAACCCACCGTCTAAGGCTAGTGGGATTGCAGTAGCCTTATTGTTACTGTTCTACGTTCTTGGCACATAGCTTGACAGCAAGTGTCAAGCTTGTGAGCGAACAGTAACGCCTTATTTCAAAGTACACACCAAAATTAAAAAGGTGCAAAACCTTAATAACTTAATAAGACCTTACACCTTTTTTGATTGGTTAATATTATTTTGTTCCATTTAGCGATGGATTCTGATAAAGTTTTCGTTCAATCTCTTTCTTTAAAATTTCAATTTCTTCTTTTACCGCTTGCATATCTCCTTTTTCAACCCGTCTTTCGATACGCTCTAATAATGTTAGCTGATCAAACAAATAACCATTATACTCTTTTTCGTTTGTTGGCATATATTATCACCTGCCTTTATTTTAAATATATTATTATCCTCATTTATTTCAATTTTATACGATTTCAAACAGTCGAAAATGTTCTAAATCATGTTTTCACATTTCGGGAAACCTTTAAAACATAGTATTTTCAAGGCTTCCCATTAGTGGAGCTGGCGGGAGTTGAACCCGCGTCCGAAAACCCTTCCACACTGGTATCTCCTATCACAGTCAGTCATTTGACATTCCCTCCACTTGCCGGAAACTGACATCCTGCAAGCTTCAGTAGCTTCATATTTCTCTTACCTACGCAAAGCTTTGTAGATAAGGTGCCCTACTAGTTTGATGCCAAGTCCTAAGCCGTAGGAAACCTAGGGTTGACAGCTGCAACTAGGCAGCGTAAGCTAAATTGTCTTCAGCGTTTATATTTAATTCTAAGTTTTAACGTGGTCCTAGTCCACGGATAGCTGCCAGAGTTTCAAAATCCCCGTCGAAACCAGTACAACCCCATGAGTTGTTTGGTTTATAGGAAATTATTCACTCAAGTATAATTCCTATTTTATATTGTTTTGATATATTACCACACTTTTTAGAATTCGTCAATGACTTTTCTATTCTCTAATATAAGTTTTTTACTTTAAATTGCTTTTCTGCCTCTCGTCTTTGATCTTTTTTTGCAATGTCCTGACGTTTATCATATAACTTCTTGCCTCGTGCGAGGCCTATTTCTACTTTAACCAATCCGCCCTTGAAATATACATTCAATGGAACCAATGTATATCCCTTTTGTGCAATCTGCCCAGATATTTTATTAATTTCGTATTTGTGCAATAAAAGTTTCTTTATTCTTAAAGGATCTTTATTAAAAATATTTCCTTTTTCATAAGGACTAATATGCATATTGTATACATACACTTCCCCTTTTTCAATTCGAATAAAGGATTCTTTAATACTGCATTTTCCCATACGAAGGGATTTTACCTCTGTACCATGAAGAGAAATTCCCGCTTCATAGGTATCTTCAATAAAATAGTCAAATCTTGCCTTTTTATTATTAGCAATTAGTTTTTTTGTTTCCTTTGCCATACTACAATATTCCTCTCTTTTCTTTCTATAATAGTTAAATGCAAAACTCTATTTACTTTTTGCAAGTTACTCATAACATGTAAATCTAAACAAAATAATTTGTAACAGTTCAGCCATGCCATTCATATTTTGATAAAATATTCATACATGGCATTAAGCATATACTTTTGCATGGCTGAACTATAAGCACAACTCCCTAAACCATTATTCTCTATAAAAAATGGCTATTCTTCCTTTTCCTTCGCTTTTCTACGAAGTTCCTCCAAACGGTTTTCTGCCTCTTTCTGTGCTTCTTCAATCTCTTCCTTGGTTGCTGCGTATCTTGCAATTATTTCTTTATCCTGTTCTTCTTCCTGATAATCATCCGGCAACACAAAATCTATGGTTCTGGTCAATTTATCTACACCTTCTACTATTATGGTAATCTTTTCACCAAGCTTATAACTTTTCTTCGTATGCTCACCTACTAACATATAATGTTCTTCGTCATAATAATAGTAATCGTCTTTTAAAGATGTTACTTTGACCATTCCTTCTACAGTATTAGGAAGTTCCACATACATTCCCCAGGTGGTAATTCCAGAAATAATTCCTTCAAATTCCTGTCCCACAAACTGCTTCATGTACTCAGCCTTCTTCATTTTTTCTACTTCCCGTTCTGCTTCATCTGCACGTCTTTCAAGACGGCTGGATTCTGCGGAAATATCTGGTAAAATCTTTTGATAATGTTTATTACGTTTTTCACTTAATCCTGATTTTAAACTCTCTTTAATAATCCGATGTATCTGTAAATCTGGATAACGCCGGATAGGCGAGGTAAAATGACAATAATACTTGGTAGCCAGTCCAAAGTGTCCATCACAACTTACAGTATATTTAGCCTGCTTCATAGAACGAAGCGTAAGCCTGCTAATTAAAATCTCTTCCTTAGTACCTTCTATCTTTCCAATCAATTTTTGCAACTCTTTAGGATGAATTTCATCTTGTCCAATTTTAATACTATATCCAAAGTTATTAATAAATACCCCAAGTTTCTCTATCTTCTCCGGATCTGGCTCTTCATGGGTACGGTATACAAAAGGAGATTCTCTCCAGAAAAAGTCTTCTGCTATGGTTTCATTTGCAACCAGCATGAAGTCTTCAATCAATCTGGTTGCTTTATTACGGTCATAGGCTTTTACTTCTATTGGTTTTCCTTTTTCATCTAGTATAATCTTACTTTCTGGAAAGTCAAAATCTATAGAGCCTCTTTTTCTCCTTTTTTCTCTTAAAATTTCTGCCAATTCCTGCATCATTTCAAGCATTGGCACTACTTCTTCACAGTCTTTTCTAACTCCTTCATCTGGTTCCTCAATAATTTTTTTCACCTGAGTGTAGGACATTCTGCGGTTGATATTTACCAATGTCTCTGAAATTCTATGATCTACCACTTTTCCTGTATTATCAATGTCCATAACACAGCTAAGTGCTAATCTGTCCACTCCTGCATTTAAAGAACAGATCCCATTGGATAATGCATGTGGTAACATTGGTATCACCCTGTCTACCAAATATACACTGGTACCTCGTTTGATTGCTTCCACATCTAATGGAGAATCTTCTGTCACATAATGGGACACATCTGCGATATGCACACCCAGACGGTAAATTTCTCCTTCTTTTGTAAGAGATACCGCATCATCTAAATCCTTGGCATCCTCACCATCAATGGTCACCATAAGCCAATCCCGAATATCTTCCCTGCCAATTTTTGCATCCTCTGTAACTTCATCTGGTACTCTCTCCACCTGATGCATTACTCCATCTGGAAATTCTTCTGGCAATCCATACGCCCGGATAATAGATACAATATCAACTCCTGGATCATTTATATGCCCAATAATTTCTGTAATTTTTCCTTCTGGATTCTTATCTTTGCCACCAAAATCTGTAATTTTTACTACTACCTTATGTCCTGTTACAGCATTCCTGCAATGTTCCTTGGGAATATAAATATCTTTAGCAAATTTCTGGCTATCAGCTACCACAAATCCGAAATTCTTATTCTTAGCAAATGTGCCAACTACCACATCTGTTCCTCGCTCCAGAATTCCAACAATCCTGCCTTCTAAACGCTTCCCAGTACGTACAGGATTTACATCCACTTGTACTTTATCATTATGAAGAGCACCCTTTGTTGCATTTTCTGGAATAAAAATATCTTCTGGTTCTCCTTCTATGGTAACAAAGCCATATCCTTTTTGGGTTCCTGAAAACACACCTATTTTTATATTACCAGCAAGGCATTTAATCTTTCCTTTTATATCAATAGTTACCTTCCCCTCTGCTATAAGAGCTTCAATTACTTCTCGTAAATCTTCTTTTTCCTTCTTGGGAACCTGAAGAAGATTTACCATCTCTTTAAATTTTATTGGTCGGTAACCTTTCTCTGATATAAATCCATATACTAATTTCTTCTTTTCTTCTAATACCACCTTATCTAACATTTCAATCACCTCCATAGATTTTTATTATTATACCTACACTTAGTATACCATATTTTCCTTGTTTTGTTAACTTTTGTTACAGTTCAGCCATGCAAAAGTATATGTGCAAATTGCACGAAGGATCTTGCTCATAGAGGGAAGTTTGCACATATATATTTTTAGTCATGTTGTATATTCTGTCAAAATATGAATGACAAGGCTGAACTGTTTGTTACGAAGAATGTGTTTCTGTTCACATCAAATTATCCATTTACCAGCTTTAAAAACGATCTATTATTTCATTGTTTATCCGTATTTTTACTTTTTTAACAATCTCATTTCCATAATCTATGTCAGAAATAAAAAAACCTTTTACGTCTCCATTTTTTAAGGTAACCAACAATGCAGGTGATCTATAGGTTCTTGTCCGTCCACTTGCATTGCCTGTTATTTTAAGCTGAAGTTTCGCCTCAATAGACTGAATTTGCCAAATAGGAACTGCATCTATTCTCCAAAAATTTCCTTTTCCAATCAACCATTTCCCAGTTAATGCAATTTCTCCATTTTTTATTTTTTTGGAACAATATTGTTCCAATTCACAATCCAATTTTTTCAATTCATTTTCATAATAAGAATCGTCCTTCACTTCCATAAATTTCCAAATACTCTTTCCTAGTTTTGTAGTTCTGATATTGTTATACCGGCATGCCTGATATATAAACAAAATTATACCTATAGCTGCACCAATAATAAAAAAATTTCTTAATAATTCAATGTCATATCCCGACTTAGCAAATGCTACTCTCCATTCTTCTTCTGTTTGACATTTTATTGCTGATTTAATAAAATTTAATGTAAAACTACCAATGAAATACATACTGATTATAACGGATATACGTCCTATTTGTTTTTTGATATTGGGATAATCTGATATCTTAATTCGTTTTTTCAAATAAAATCCTTCTTTCTCATGATATACACTGTAAATGTATGTTTTTATCTAAATAATTGGTAACTGTTCAGAACCATGAACAGTTACGTTTTTCTTAACAAAAAAACAGACTGCTTGTGCTATATTGCACTTCACAATCTGTTTTTTCATCATAAACAGTTACAGTTCACACTTAAGGTGCAAACTGTAACGGAATCCAGCTTACTTGTAGATTTCTCTTGACTTTACTGTAATTCTTTTACCATAATTTCAAGTTCAATACAACAGAAAGTACGATAAACAATACTGCCAATGCTGTTGTTCCTTTTTTCAAAGTTCCTTCAGCAGAACGACCTTTATTCTTGCTCCAATATGTGTCACTTCCACCAGATGCACCACCTGTCAGTGCCGACAAACCAGCATCCTTTCCCTCCTGCATCAATACAATAACAGAAAGAGATACACATACCAAAATATATACAATTGTCAAAATACTCTTAATTGTTGTTAACACGCATTACACCTCCTATCAGTGTTTTATCAGAGTTGTCATTCCATCTCCAATTCTCGAAAGCACTCATAGATGTTATAATAACATATTTTTCAATATTTTTCAATATTTTTTATTTTTTTATTAACAAAGATTTTCCAGTCATCTCTGCTGGTTGTTCCATTCCCATCATTTCAATTAAGGTTGGAGCAATATCCGCAAGACATCCTCCATCACGTAATGTATAGGCTTCATCATAATTTACTAAAATAAACGGAACTGGATTTGTAGTATGTGCAGTAAATGGAGCACCAGTCTCATAATCTACAAGCTGTTCTGCATTGCCATGATCCGCACATATAAACATCTGTCCATTCACTTCTTTAATTGCTTCTACTGCTCTTCCTACACATTCATCTACAGCTTCAATTGCTTTAATTGCAGCCTCTTCTACTCCAGTATGACCAACCATATCAGGATTTGCAAAATTCACAATAATTACATCATATTTATCCGATTTGATTGCATTAACCAAACCATCACATACTTCATAAGCACTCATTTCCGGTTGTAAATCATAAGTTGCAACCTTTGGTGATTTTACAAGTAATCTGTCTTCCCCTTGGTTTGGCTCTTCTACGCCACCATTGAAAAAGAATGTTACATGTGCATACTTTTCTGTTTCTGCTGTCCTAAGCTGTGTTTTACCATTTGCAGCAAGAAATTCACCAAAAGTATTGGTAATTTCCACTTTATGGAATGCTACAATTTTATTAGGAATAGTTACATCATATTCTGTAAATGCCACATAAGTGGTATCCTTACGTCCACCAGCTCTTTCAAATCCATCAAATGCATCATCACAGAATGCTCTTGTAATTTCTCTTGCTCTATCAGGACGGAAGTTATAGAAAATAATAGAATCTTTGTCTTTCACTGTAGCAACTGGCTTTCCATTTTCTGTAACAACAGTAGGAACAACAAATTCATCATTCTCGTCCTTATCATAAGATTGTTGTACAGCAGTAAGTGCATCTTCTGCTGTTTCTCCAACTCCTTCCACCAATGCTTTGTATGCTTTTTCCACACGATCCCAACGGTTGTCACGATCCATAACATAGTAACGTCCCATTACAGTAGCAACCTTACCAACACCAATTTCCTTCATTTTATTTTGTGCAGCTTCTACAAATCCCTTACCAGAAGTAGGTGCTGTATCACGGCCATCTAAAAATGCATGTAAATATACATTTTTAATGCCTTCTTTCTTTGCCAGTTCTAAAATTCCATACATATGGGTAATGTGACTATGCACTCCACCATCAGATAACAAACCAAACAAATGCAAGTCTGAATTATTTTCTTTACAATTTGCTACTGCTTTTAACAGTGCTTCGTTTTTAAAGAAATCTCCATCTTCAATTTCTTTAGTAATTCTTGTCAATTCCTGATATACGATTCTTCCTGCACCCATATTAAGATGTCCAACCTCTGAGTTACCCATCTGACCATCTGGCAGACCAACTGCCATTCCACTAGCATTTCCCTTTACAAAAGGACACTCTGCCATTAATCTATCCATAACAGGTGTTTTACCTTCAAATATAGCATTTGCTTTCTTTTCGTCATTTAAGCCATATCCATCTAAAATCATCAATACTGTAGGTTTCTTACTCATACTATTTATTCCCTTTCTTTTATATTCAAAAATATTTCCAACATTTTTACTGCAGTGTGCAAGCTTTGTTGAAAAAATATAAGTCTGCACCTGCCAGAGACTATATTAAATTAACCAGTTAATAACTGTTCAGAACATACTCGAGGATTTGCTTGACAAATCCGAGTTTTACAAGATTTTAGCCCTTCGCTTTGCGAATTTTTATGGGCTAAAATCCTGTATCTGTTCAGGTACTGAACAGATACACCAGTTATTTATAATGATATCTGGTTAATGAAACATGTTTGGTTATAAATCCAAAAGTTCTACAAAACATTTTCCATAAGCACATATAAGGAGCAACAAGTGCTCCTTATACGGTTATTGTTATTATGCAACTATTTATTGTAGTTTACAATCTTTCCAAAATCAGCCTTCAAAGAAGCTCCACCAACTAATCCACCATCAATATCTGGCTGTGCAAATAATTCTGGTGCACTGGCAGCTGATACACTTCCGCCATACTGAATACGGATAGCATCAGCAGTTGCAGCATCATAGATTTCTGCAACACATTCACGAATAGCTTTACATACTTCCTGGGCCTGCTCAGTTGTAGCAACTTTTCCAGTTCCGATTGCCCAGATTGGCTCATAAGCGATTACTGCAGTTTTAGCCTGATCTGCTGTTACATTCAATAATGCAATTTTAATCTGTTGACGAATAAAATCAATTGTAACACCCTGTTCTCTTTGTGTTAAAGTTTCACCACAACAGATAATTGGTGTAATACCATGTTCAAAAGCTTTTAATACTTTCTTATTTACAGTTTCATCTGTTTCTGCAAAATATTCTCTTCTTTCAGAATGTCCAATAATAACATATTTTACTCCAATATCTGTTAACATATTTGGAGCAATCTCTCCAGTATATGCACCACTTTCTTCAAAGTACATATTTTCAGCACCAATATTGATATTTGTACCTTTTACTGTTTCAATTGCTGTTGTCAAAGAGATAGCAGGTACACAAAATAATACATCTACATCATCATTTGCAACTAATGGTTTTAATTCATTTAATAAAGCAACTGTCTCGCTTGGAGTTTTGTTCATTTTCCAGTTACCAGCAATAATTTTCTTACGCATATATATCCTCTTTTCTGTCGGAATGCCGACGATTAATTATAGTTTATTGTAACTGTTCAGAATATACTCGAGGATTTGCTTGACAAATCCGAGTTTTACAAGATTTTAGCCCTTCGCTTTGCGAATTTTTATGGGCTAAAATCTCGTATCTGTTCAAGTACTGAACAGATACAGTTTATTTATCATTAGCAGCTACTACACCTGGAAGATCTTTTCCTTCTAAGAATTCAAGAGAAGCTCCACCACCTGTAGAAATATGTGTCATCTTATCAGCAAATCCTAACTGGTTAGCTGCTGCTGCGGAATCTCCACCACCAATAATAGTAGTTGCATCAATTTCAGCCATAGCTTTTGCTACTGCAATAGTACCTGCCGCAAAGTTAGACATTTCGAAACATCCCATTGGTCCGTTCCATACTACTGTCTTAGCTTCTTTTACAGCATCTGCATAAAGTTCTGCTGTCTTTGGTCCGATATCAAGTCCTAACCAACCAGCTTCCAAACCTTCTTCATCTGTAACAACTTTTGTATTTGCAGCATTGTCAAACTTGTCAGCAGCCATTGTATCAACAGGAATTAATAATTTCTTTCCTTTACTTTCTGCTTTAGCCATCATATCTTTTGCATACTGTACATAATCTTCTTCAAATAAAGAATCACCAATCGCATAACCTTTTGCTGCAAGGAATGTAAATGCCATTCCACCACCAATAATTAAGGTATCTACTTTTTCTAATAAGTTATCAATAACAGAAATCTTAGAAGAAACCTTAGAACCACCTAAAATTGCAACAAATGGTCTTTCTGGATTGTTTACTGCATTTCCTAAGAAATCAATTTCTTTCTGCATTAGGTATCCAACTACTGCTGTATCTACATATTCTGTAACACCAACATTAGAACAATGTGCTCTATGAGCAGTACCAAATGCATCATTTACAAATACTTCACATAAAGAAGCTAATTCTTTCGAGAAAGCTTCTCCATTCTTTGTTTCTTCTGCTCTGTAACGGGTATTTTCTAAAAGAACAACTTCTCCATCCTTCATAGCCTCTACTGCAGCTTTTGCGTTCTCGCCAACAACATTTGTGTCAGCAGCAAATTTTACAGGCTGTCCAAGTAATTCAGCCATTCTTTCAGCTACAGGTGCTAAAGATAATTCTGGCTTAGGTTCTCCCTTAGGTTTTCCTAAGTGTGAGCAAAGGATTACTTTTCCACCATCTGCAATCAGCTTCTTAATAGTAGGAAGTGCTGCAACCAGACGATTCTCATCTGTAATTTTTCCATCTTGTAATGGCACATTGAAATCACATCTTACTAAGACTTTTTTTCCTTTTACATTAATATCATCTACTGATTTTTTATTTAACATATCTTTAATTCCTTTCTATTTTCCTATTTATTGTAGTGCCTCGCAAGCGGGACATGACCATTTACTTTTTTACTTTATAGGAAAATTCGTCCTATAAAGTAAAAACGCTCTGCGAGGATGTACACAGATGCGTAAGGGGTATTGTTGCAAAAAGCATGCAACACGCATCTGGCACGCAAAGTGTGCAATCCCCTCATGAATGAGAGGTTAGGAGAGTTGATGTGGGCTTGCCCTCTTTGTTCTTTTCGAGGAAACTATTCAAAATACATTTGTTCATACTGATGCCACCAAAGGCGGCATGGTTGTTTACTTTATCCTTTAAGCAAAACAGGTCCGGTCCTTAAAGACCGGACCTGTTTAGGTCTACACTACATACGTAAAACCTATCACACATCAATGTATGAAAGATTCCATATATTAAGCTAATTCAGAGAAGTATTTGATTGTTCTTACCATCTGGCTTGTGTATGAATTTTCATTATCATACCAAGAAACAACCTGTACTTCATATAAATCATCAGCTACTTTAGATACCATTGTCTGAGTAGCATCAAATAAAGAACCAAATCTCATTCCTACGATATCGCTAGATACGATTTCATCTTCATTATATCCGAATGATTCATTAGCTGCTGCTTTCATAGCTGCATTGATACCTTCAACAGTTACATCATTACCTTTTACAACTGCTGTTAAGATTGTTGTAGATCCTGTTGGAGTTGGAACACGCTGAGCAGATCCGATTAACTTACCATTTAATTCTGGAATAACTAATCCAATAGCTTTTGCTGCACCAGTTGAGTTAGGAACGATATTTACTGCTGCTGCACGGGATCTTCTTAAATCACCTTTTCTCTGTGGTCCATCAAGAGTCATCTGATCTCCTGTATAAGCATGGATTGTACACATAATACCAGACTGGATAGCTGCATATTTATTTAATGCATCAGCCATAGGTGCTAAACAGTTTGTTGTACAAGAAGCTGCAGAAATTACTGTATCTTCAGCTTTTAAAGTATCATGGTTTACATTGTAAACGATAGTAGGAAGGTCATTACCTGCTGGTGCAGAAATAACAACTTTACGAGCACCTGCTGTGATATGAGCAGAAGCTTTATCTTTAGAGCAGTAGAAACCTGTACATTCTAAAACTACATCTACATTTAATGCTCCCCAAGGACATTTGCTTGCATCAGCCTCAGCATAAATTTTGATTTCTTTTCCATCAACTGTGATAGAATCTTCTCCTGCTGTTACAGTATCAGCCTTCTCATATTTACCCTGTGATGAATCATACTTTAATAAATGAGCTAACATCTTAGGGCTTGTTAAATCGTTGATTGCTACTACTTCATATCCTTCTGCTCCAAACATCTGTCTGAATGCAAGACGTCCGATACGTCCAAAACCATTAATTGCTACTTTTACTGACATGTTTTGTTCCTCCTAGAAAATAAATTTTAATTTAATATATACTGCCTGTCCATGTAGTTGCTTTTGCAACAACATCCCGAACAGTAAATTAACCATTTTATGTCTGCTACTCGCAAACCCATTTATATTTTAATCAATTTTACTATAAATTGCAAGTCCCCTTTTCGTTTTTTTTCCATTTATGGACAAATTTGGTAAAAGAACTTATATTTTTGGTACATTCTTACAAAGCTCCCATGCCTCGCACAATTAGGGTAACAGTTCAGCCATGAGGCTGACCTGTTACGGAATTGGGCAGGCTTCGCATGTAAATTGCCCAATTCCAATCCTGTTTTAGTTTTTTTTACGGTCTGCACAGCGAAGTGTGCAGACCTACCTGAACTGTTACCAATTAGGCACCACCTACTCGAGGATTTGCTTGACAAATCCGGGTTTTACAGGATTTTAGCCCTTCGCTTTGCGAATTTTTATGGGCTAAAATCTCGTATCTGTTCACGTACTGAACAGATACAATATAAAAAAGTTGCCTGTTTACAAACCTACACAGTAGATTCTAACCAAACTGACAACTTTTATTCTGATTCTTTTTTAAATTTTCATACAAAACACGCAGTAAATGCGTGTTTTTACCTAAATAGTTACATTTTCCTAATATATATCTATTTGTATTACCAATTTAATAATCTGCGATATAAATCTTCATATTTTCTGGCAGAGGTACTCCAAGAGAAGTCCATTGCCATTCCCCGGTCAATGATTTTGTTCCATTCACGCTTACGGTTCTTAAATACATGTTTTGCATAACGAATGGTATTTAACATCTCATGTGCGTTATAGTTACGGAATGTAAAACCTGTTCCTGTACTCTCATATTCATTATATGGTATAACCGTATCTTTTAAACCGCCAGTCTCACGAACAATCGGAACTGTTCCATAACGCAGACTCATTAACTGGCTTAATCCACATGGTTCAAACAAAGATGGCATTAAAAATGCATCACATGCTGCATATAATTTATGAGATACTTCATTGGAATAATAAATATTTGCAGACACTCTGTCAGGATATTTCCATGCATAATGACGGAATAAATGCTCATACTTGCCTTCCCCTGTACCAAGCACTACAAGTTGTGTATCTTCATCACAAATTTCCTCAATAATATAATCTACTAAATCCAGCCCCTTTTGATTAGTCAAGCGGCTGCAAATTCCTATCATAAATTTCTTATCATCTCTCGCTAAACCATATTGTTCCTGAAAGGCACGTTTATTCTTTATCTTTTCTTTTCTAAAATTCTTTGCTGTATATTTTTGATAAATGTGAGGATCTGTTTCTGGATTATACTCATCATAATCAATACCATTTATAATACCAGTGAGCGAATCTGCTCTGGCACGAATCAATCCATCTAAACCTTCTCCATAAAATGGCATTTTTATCTCTTCCGCATAAGTCTCGCTTACTGTAGTAATTGCATCTGCATAAACCAATCCACCTTTTAAATAATTGGCATCACCATAGGCTTCCAGCTTATCAGAAGTAAAATAATAAGAGTTCAAGCCTGTCATGTCTTTTACTGTCTTCAAATCCCAAATTCCTTGGAATTTTAAGTTATGTATAGTCATAACCATCTTGATACCTCTAAAGAATTCTCCACCATTAAAAGTATCTTTAATATAAACCGGAATTAAACCAGTCTGCCAGTCGTGGCAATGAATTACATCTGGTCTAAAATCTAACAAAGGCAATGCGGATAAAGCTGCTCTTGAGAAAAATGCAAATTTCTCCATATCCTCATATATATTATTATATGGCTGGTTTCCGCTAAAGTAAAATTCATTATCTATAAAATAAAATTTCACTCCCTCATATTCCATCTCCATAATTCCTACATATTGACTTCTCCATGCAAGTTTCATATAGAAATGGGTGCGGTATTGCATTTGATTTTTGAATTCTCCCGGTATTGCTGTATACTTTGGTATCATTACTCTTACATCAAATTCATTCTTATCAAAGTACTTTGGTAATGCTCCTACTACATCAGCTAATCCTCCTGTCTTAATAAATGGAACTGCCTCTGATGCAATAAATAATATCTTCTTCATAATTCCGATCCTCCTACCGTACATTTTCAAAATGCAGGAGAAATAATAACTTTATTTTTTCCTGCATTTATTCAAGAAAGATTTATTCACTTTCTATTCCATACTATTATAACTGATTTTTACACACAAGAAAAGCACCTATTTTAAAAAAGTATGATAGATGCTTTTCCATTACTGTTCACTCACAAGCTCTATTAATCAATCTTACGCCCGGACTTTATTTTCTAAACGGATTTTATCTGCGATAAGGGCTACAAATTCTGAATTAGTTGGCTTCCCTTTTCCATTGCTAACGGTATATCCAAATAAGGCATCTATTGTATCCATTTTTCCTCTGCTCCATGCAACTTCAATAGCATGACGAATAGCCCGTTCTACTCTACTGGGGGTTGTCTTGTGCTGTTTAGCAATTGTTGGATATAAAATCTTTGTGATAGAATTAAGCATTTCCGTATCATTCACAGACATCATAATAGCATCTCTTAAATATTGATATCCTTTTATATGTGCTGGCACACCTATTTCATGTATAATATTAGTTACATCACTTTCTAAGGAATAACTGTCGGAATGACGTTTATCATTTTCAAAAATGCTTCCTTTAACTGGATCTTTACTTTGTGTATTCATGGACATATACATCTGTTGTACTCTGGAAATCACCGCTTCTGCATCAAAAGGTTTCACAATATAATAATCTGCACCTACTGTGAACGCTTTTTCCATAATACTTTCTTTGCCAATAGCAGAAAGCACAATAAAGGAGGTACGTTTTCTAATTTCTGGTTTTTCCTTTGCTCTTTCAATTACACTAAGTCCATCTAATTCTGAAAGCATCCAATCTATAAGTACAACATCTGGTTTTCTTTCTTCTATTAGATTCATTGCTTCCATGCCTTGGCTTGCCATCCCTACAAGCTGCATATCTGTATGTTTATCAATAACCCTCTTAAGTGTTTCTTTCACTTCCTCATTATCGTCTACAATTACTACATTAATATTCGTCATGACAAAATCCTCCATCTCTTTCACTTCTCTTAATACAATAGTTCTATCTGGTTTTATTTTATCCTCACAGTATTTTTCACTTTCTTTTGTCACTTTTTAATTTCGCTCTTGTAGATTTTTATTTTCCTTCTTTTTGTATGCACAAACTTAATCATTCAGGCTCTAACATCATCATTTACAAGCTTCAGACTTACATCACAGACCATAATCACTCCTAAAGAACATGAACAATCCCGAATAAATTCACATATATACAAGTATATACAAGAATTTTTTCCACCTTATGCATTATAACGACTTATTTGACTTTTTTCAATCATTTTCTATCGCATTATTCGACATTTGTGCAAAATGGATATACACACTATATAGATACTGCCATAAATAAAAATTAGATTCCTACATTCTTTTTATGTTTACATCCCGTTTCATATAATTCTTTGTGCTGTTATTGGTACCACATTTATCTTTAATCTTCCAACATATATTCAATAAATGTTCCATATCCTCTATGAGGATCTTGCACAAAGACATGTGTGACTGCACCAATTATTTTATCATTTTGTATAATAGGACTTCCACTCATACCTTGCACAATACCATTTGTTTGTTTTAATAATCTTTCATCTGTAATCCGGATAACCATTCCTTTGCTTTTGGATGTACTATTAGCATATATCTTTTCAATTTCTACTTCATATTCCTTCACTTCTGTTCCAATCTGACACAAAATACTTCCTTTGCCTTTTTTTACTTCTTGCTTTAAAGCTATTTGTTTCCTCTGCCATGTATCCAATAATGGTTTCTGGTATTTTCCTTTAATTCCATGTGCAGTATTTTGTATAATTGTTCCAAGATTGGCTTCTTCATTCTTCCTTATAAAACCAGATAGTTCTCCTGGTGTTCCTTTTTCTCCTTTTACTACCTTATAGATTCCTGCCTCATAAATATTCCCTGAACATACTTCCATTAAAACCCCTGTATCTACATCATTAATCCCATGTCCTAAAGCTCCAAATTCCCCATCCTCTGTTATATAGGTCAAAGTTCCAATTCCTTGTGTATCATCTCTAACCCATATTCCAAGCTTATAAGTTCCATCATTTGTCTTCACTCCTTCTACAACAACTTTAATGGTTTCTCCCTTACGTTCCAGAGTAAGATAGGTTACTCCTTCTTGCAACTTTTTTAACTTACTGACCAATTCTTCCTTTGTCTCAACATTCTCCCCATTCACGGCTTTTATATAATCTCCAGTACATACAATATTTCTTGCTGGTTCCACTTTCCTTCCATCTCTGCCAATTACTTCTCCTGTTCCTAATACAAGAATACCATTCGTATTTACTTCAATCCCTACTGTTCTTCCACTAGGTATTAATGTTTTCTCTTCAATAACATCTACATTGATTCTACGAATTGGAATTACGCCAAACAATTTTAAGCTTATATCATAAGAACCTTTTTTCTGAGAGCACAGAGAAAAAGGTTCCTGAAAACTAAATACAATATTCTCTTTTACTTTCTCCGAATGATTACTAATTACTTCTGCCTTTTCTTGTTGTATATTCGCCTCAATTGGGAGCGAAAAATCAAATTCTGTTTCTTTATTTTGGAAAATAAATATTTTTTCTGGCACCCTGCCCCGAATCCATAAAAAAGAAAAAATCACAAACAATATAATATCCATCAACAAAAATAAATATAAAAATCTCTTATATCGGCTCTTCAATGTATCCAAGTATAATCACTCCCTGTCTGATACTAATATTATCCTTATATCATCAATTATTTATGTTTTAAAAACTTAAAG
>CAMWUK010000052.1 GCA_947177415.1 uncultured Clostridiaceae bacterium | reverse complement strand
ATAAATTTATTTATGCAATTTGTATATCACTTTTGCAGGTTCTGAATAGTTACCAAAAAATATAATAACTTTTCCTGTGAAGATAAATATGATACAATAAAGTTAAGGAGTTGGTATAATGAAGAAGTGTTCTGTTGTTGTACCTTGTTATAACGAAGAAGAAACTATCCAAATTTTTTATGATGAAATAGAAAAATATATTCCTAAAATGCTGGATTTGGAGTTTGAATTTATTTTTGTGGATGATGGAAGTAAAGATGGTACATTGCATGAGATAAAGCGTCTGGCAAACATGGACAAGCGTGTAAAATATATATCATTTTCCAGAAACTTTGGAAAAGAAGCGGGATTGTTTGCCGGATTGGAGGCAGCTACAGGGGATTATATTGTTACGATGGATGTAGATTTACAAGACCCACCATTTTTATTGGAGGATATGTATAAAGCAGTAAAGGAAGAAGGATATGACTGTGCAGCCACGATGCGTACAGACCGTAAAGGGGAAGCACCTATTCGTTCATGGTTTGCCAGAAAATTTTATAGCTTAATTAATAAAATTTCTAATGCAGATATTGTGGATGGAGCAAGGGATTATCGTTTTATGACCAGACAAATGGTGGATGCTATTCTTTCTATGAGGGAATATAACCGTTTTACCAAAGGCATTTTTGGATGGATTGGATTTAAGACAAAGTGGATTCCTTTTGAAAATGTTGAACGTTCTGCAGGAACTACAAAATGGTCTTTTTGGAAACTGTTTTTATATGCTTTAGAGGGGATTATCGCATTTTCTACCACGCCTCTTTGGATTTCCTCTCTTCTTGGATTAGTCTGTTGTTTTATCGCAGCTATCGTATTGATTTTTATTGTGGTAAGAGCATTTATCTATGGTGATCCAGTAGCTGGCTGGCCTTCTATGATTTCTGCGATTATTTTTATTGGTGGTTTGCAGATGTTTTGTATGGGAATTTTAGGTATGTATGTATCAAAATTATATCTAGAAGCAAAACAAAGACCAATTTATATTACTAGGGAAACAAATATTGAGAAGAAAGATAGCTAGGAGAGAAATATGTAGTAAAAAACGATAATAGCAAACTTATGGTAACTGTTCATGGTTCTGAACAGTTACCTTTTCATTAAAAATAAACGGAAAGAGAGTAGAGACACCATGATAAGAGTATTACATTCTGTAAGTAATATGGATCGGGCAGGGTTGGAAACGATGCTAATGAATTACTATCGTCATATAGATCGGGAATTGATACAATTTGATTTTTTAGCAAATAAACCAAAACCAGGAGCTTATGAAGAAGAAGTACGAAAATTAGGAGGGAGGATTTTTGTATCTCCCGGTTTTAATCCTGTAAAATTACCAAAATATCGGAAGTTTATGAAAAATTTATTTATAGAGAATCCTGAAATACAAATTGTACATGCACATAATGGTGCTCTGGCATATTATGCATTGCGGGAAGCACAAAGAAATCACATTCCCCATCGGATTGCCCATAGTCATAATTCAAAAATTAACTGGGATCTGAAATGGCCAATTAAGCAGTATTGTAGAGCAAACTTAAAAAAAGCAGCAACCGAATGCTGGGGGTGTGGAGAGTTAGCGGTAGAATTTTATTTTGGAAAAGAAATTGTACAAAACAAAGACTACATATTAATTCGGAATGCCATAGAAGAGGAACGTTTTTTGTATAATGAACAGATACGGAAAAAACTAAGAAAAAAATACCATGTAGAAGAAAAGTTTGTTTTGGGACATGTGGGAAGATTTATGTATCAAAAAAATCATACCTTTCTAATTGATATTTTTGCAGAAGTATATAAACACAATCCGCAAGCTGTATTGTTTTTAATTGGAGAAGGAGAATTAGAAGAGAAAATTCGTAAACAAATACATAACTTAAATATTCAGGATGCAGTCATATTTACTGGATCTATTCCTAATGTAAATGAGTTTTATCAGGCAATGGATGTATTTCTTCTTCCCTCTTTGTATGAAGGATTGCCAGTGGTGGGAATTGAAGCACAGGCTTCAGGAATACCTTGCATATTTTCTGATACAGTTACAAAAGAAGTAGGAATTACGGATATGGCAGAATTTGTGCCATTAAATGCTTCTACAACAGTATGGGCGAAGGAAATTTTAAAATATGCCAAGGGCTATGAAAGAAAAAATATGGCAGCAGAGATTGTGCATACAGGATATAGTATACATACAGAGGCAAAAAAAATGCAGGACAGGTATTTGAAAATGATAGAACCGGCTGGAAAATAGAAAATTTTTACCAGCCATTACAATAGATTTAACATTTAGGAAAAGAACTGGAATAATGTTACAATTTTAGAAATGTTGTAACTGGGATTTGTGTTAAAAATATGATAAAATTTTAGAGAAAGTAGTAACATATATGGTAACTATTCATGGTTCTGAAGAGTTACCATATATTTAGTACAAAAAATAGAATGGAGGAATATTATGACATACGAAGAGATCTTTCAAAAATTTAAAGATGCAATTATTGACACAGATGTAAGTGGCGTGAATGAGAATCTGGCGTTTCAGTTTAATATTACCGGAGAAGGAGCAGGTTCCTTTTATGCAGAGGTAAAGGATGGAAAACTATCCATAGAGCCTTACGAGTATTATGATAGAAATGCTATTTTTATCTGTAGTGCAGAGACTTTGTTTAAGATTATGGAGGGAAAGACAGATCCTATGATTGCCTTTACTCTGGGAAAGTTAAAAGTAGAAGGAGATTTAGGCAAGGCATTAAAACTTAAGGAATTTATATCAAAGAAATAAAAGGAAGTAACTACCCAGGACCTGAAAAATGGATGAAAAGACTTGGGTAGTTACTTTTTTTATTGAGATATTTTGGATTTTAATTTCCCTATGCTTGTTACTGTTCAGTGTCAGAAGAAATATGTCATGGTATCTTGAATGTGAAATTCTACCAGATGTATAAATCAGATTCATTCGTGGAAAAATAAGTATTATTTTTTCATGGAGGCAAGCACATGTATGGTTCTTTTTATGGTTGGTATTTGAAATGTCAGTCTGACACACAGACTTTAGCAGTAATACCTGCCGTTCATAACACAGGGCGGAAACGTACCTGTTCTATTCAGATTATTACGGATAATGATGCTTGGACAGTAACGTTCACTGCAGATGTATTTCAACGGACGAAAAGGAATATTTTCATCGGAGAGAACCAATTTGGTAAAGAAGGTATTCATTTGGCAATACACACATCGCAGCTGACCATTAAGGGGAAATTGGAGTTTGGGTCACTTTGCCCTTTAAAATATGATATTATGGGACCGTTTGCATTAGTGCCATTTATGGAATGCCGCCACAGTGTGTGGAGTATGCGGCATTCGGTTCAGGGAAATGTGTATATCAATGGACAAAAATATTCTTTTCACAATGCATGGGGATACTGGGAAGGAGACCAGGGCCGGTCATTTCCTAAAGAGTATATCTGGACGCAATGCTGTTTTTCCGGCGGGGCTTTAATGCTATCAGTGGCGGATATCCCCATGGCAGGTATTCATTTTACTGGTGTTATAGGTGCTATATTATGGCAGGGGAAGGAGTACAGAATAGCTACCTATCTGGGAGCCCGGGCTGTTCAAATTGAAAACAATATGGTGCGGGTTATACAGGGCAATCTGGAATTGGAAGTTCAGCTGCTAGAAGCATCGGAATGTTTTCTTAAGGCTCCGGCAAAGGGGGATATGGTAAGGACAATTCACGAAAGTGCATCCTGTCGGGCTTTCTATCGATTTTGCAAAAAGGATTGCACTTTATTTGCCTTTGAAACAGACAGGGCTTCTTTTGAATTTGAATATTTTTCTTGAAGTTGCTGCTGCTTAAATTTAGAAATCTATTGTCAACATATAAAAAATCCAATGATTTACTTTTGAGCCTTGATATGCTATACTAACATAGGTGTTAAGGCTCTTTTTTGAAAGGATCTTTTACCATGGGAAAAGACTTAAAAGGAAAAAAGCCATGAGAAGCGAAAACCCTATAAAGTATAAGAAAAACTAAAGGAGATTAAGATAAAATGAAACTAGGAATCGTGGGACTTCCCAATGTAGGAAAAAGTACATTATTTAACTCATTAACAAAAGCAGGTGCAGAATCAGCAAATTATCCATTCTGTACAATTGATCCTAATGTAGGTGTAGTAGTTGTACCAGATGAAAGACTGCAGGTTTTGGACAAGATGTATCATACCAAAAAGGTAGTACCTGCTGTAATTGAGTTTGTGGATATTGCAGGTTTGGTAAAAGGAGCTTCAAAAGGCGAAGGACTGGGAAACCAGTTTTTAGCAAATATCCGTGAAACAGATGCGATTGTACATGTGGTGCGTTGTTTTGAAGATAGTAATATTGTACATGTGGATGGTTCAATTGATCCGCTAAGAGATATTGAAACTATAAATCTGGAGTTGATTTTTTCAGATGTAGAAATTCTGGAGAGAAGACTTACAAAGCTTGGAAAAGGTGCAAGAAGTGATAAAACCCTTGCAAAAGAATTTGCATTAGTAGATAAATTAAAGGCACACTTAGAAGAAGGAAAGATGGCAAAAACATTTGAACCGGCAAATGAAGAGGAAGAAGCCTTGATTGCTTCCTATAATTTGCTTACAACAAAACCGGTTATTTACGCAGCCAATGTGACAGAAGACGATTTAGCAGATGACGGAGCAGGGAATGCACAGGTTTCACAGGTTAGAGAATATGCCAAGGCAGAAAATTCAGAAGTATTTGTAATTTGTGCCCAGATTGAACAGGAAATAGCTGAATTGGAAGAGGATGAGAAGAAAGAGTTCTTAGAAGATTTGGGATTATCCGAATCGGGATTGGAAAAATTAATTCGTGCCAGTTACCGTTTACTAGGTTTAATTAGTTTCCTGACAGCAGGAGAAGATGAGTGCCGTGCATGGACGATTACAAAAGGAACAAAAGCTCCACAGGCTGCCGGAAAGATTCATACTGATTTTGAACGGGGATTTATTCGTGCTGAGACAGTTAGTTATGAACATCTGATTGAATGTGGATCTATGGTAGCTGCAAAAGAAAAAGGGTTAGTCCGTTCAGAAGGAAAAGAATATGTCGTTCAAGATGGAGATATTATCTTGTTCCGTTTTAATGTTTAATAGAATTATTATGGGCTTAAACATAATGTTCATGGTTCTAAACAATTACATTTATTATATTTATAAGCAGAGTCATTCCTCTAAAATAGGGAGTGGCTCTGTTTATTTTATATTATCGTAACTGTTCAGAACCTATTTATGCAATTTGTATATCACTTTTGCAGGTTCTGAATAGTTACATATTACCACATAAAAGGAATAGTAAATAGGGAATTGGACATAATTTTAGCAGACAAGGCAATATAAAGTAACAGTTCAGGTAGGTCTGCACACTCCGCTGTGCAGACCGTAAAAAAGACTAAAACAGGATTAGAATTGGGCAATTTATAATGCGGAGCTTGCCCAATTCCGTAACAGGTCAGCCTACCGGCTGAACTGTTACAATATAAATACCTGATAAGAAATGGGGGTATTGATAATGAAGAAAAGCAATAGGATATTGTTAGGATTATTTATTTTGACAAGTATGTTGTTATGGGCATGTGCTGGGAAAGGAGACGAATCAGAGGTCACAATAGGTTATTTTAATAATATTACCCATGCACAGGCATTAATTATGAAGTCCGAAAATACATTACAGAATGCTCTAGGTGAAGATATTAAGGTGAAATGGACTGCATTTAATGCAGGTCCTGCAGAGGTAGAAGCACTTTTTTCAGGGGATATTGATATAGGATATATTGGTCCGGTACCAGCAATCAGTGCATATATAAAATCAAAGGGGGACGTACAAATTTTAACTGGTGCTACAAAGGCAGGAAGCATACTGGTAAAAAGAAAGGATGTGCAAATTAATAATGTAAGTGATTTGGCAGATAAGGTGGTAGGGATTTCCCAAATCGGGAATACGCAGCATCTTATTTTATTGCAGATTCTTTCTGAAAATAATTTGAAGCCTAAAACAGAGGGGGGCAATGTAACTGTAACAGCAGTAGCCAATGCGGATATGGAAAATGCAATGGGACGTGGGGATATTGATGCAGCAATTGTGCCTGAGCCATGGGGAGCTTCTTTACTAGAAAAAGGAGCAGAAATGGTACTAAATGAAAAAGAATTATATCAAAATGGAGAATATGATGTTGCACTTGTAGTAGTAAGAAAAGAATTTAAGGAGAAGTATCCAGAGATAGTAGAGGAATTTCTTAAACAACATGAAGCAGCAACCCTTGTCTTAAATGATAAAAAAGAATATGCTTTGAAGGAAATCAATAAAGAATTGGAGAAGGAAACAGGGAAGAAATTGAGTGATACAATTATGAAGGATGCATTTAACCGAATTGGTGTTAGTAATAAGTTAAATAAAGATTCGATACAAAGATTTGGAGAAATCAGTAAAGAACAGAAATTTATTAATGAGTTTTCGAGTGACAATTTATATATAGAGCCCTAACATTAACATATCAGATGGAACGGATTGTAACAGTTCAGATAGGTCTTACACACTCCACTTTAAAGACCGTAAAAAAGACTAAAAGAGGATTGGAATTGGGCAATTTATAATGCGGAGCTTGCCCAATTCCGTAACAGATCAGCCCTCGGCTGAACTGTTACAACGGATTTGGAAAGGAGTTATATGAGTCTTGTAATCAATAAGTTGAGTAAAAAATATGCAGATGGAGAGGAAGATACTTTACACAAAATTAGCCTTACTGTAGAAAAGGGAGAATTTTTATGTATTGTAGGGGCATCAGGATGTGGAAAAAGCACCCTTTTAAACTTGGTAGCAGGATTAGAACAGCCAACTAGTGGAGAAATCCTGTTGGATGGAGAAAAGATTAGTGGACCTGGAGCAGAGCGTGTTGTTATGTTTCAAGAGCATGGGTTATATCCGTGGTTAAGTGTTATAGATAATGTTAAATTTGGTATGAAGTTAGCAGGAATTGCACCCAATATACAAGAAGAAAAGGCAATGCATTATTTAGAAATGGTTCACCTGCAGGATTATAAAGATTATATGCCTCATCAGATATCAGGTGGAATGAAACAAAGAACAGCATTAGCGAGGTCCTTAACAATGGATGCAAAGGTGCTGTTAATGGATGAACCATTCTCTGCTTTAGATAAGCAAACCTCAAACCGGCTTAGGGAGGAATTACAAAAAATTTGGATGGAAACACATAAAACCGTTTTGTTTATTACACATAGTGTAGAAGAAGCGGTATATTTAGCAGACCGTGTGGTAGCATTGTCTGCATCTACGAGAGAAATTGCGAAAATTATTCCTATAAATTTAAAGAGACCAAGGCATGTGTATGATACAGAATTTACAGAATTGCGCCATAGAATTCTGGATATTATTAAGGAGGGATAGAGATGCAGTTAATAATATTTCTTGGAATTTTAATTTTGATTTGGCAGGGAGCTTACTGGCTGGGAGTAGAAATTTTTCAAACAGTAAAATCATACGCAGTCCCATCTCCATTGGATGTAGGAAAACGGTTTGTTGAACTTTGCAACGATGGTACTTTATTTCAGGCAATAGGGAACTCACTTATCAGAGGGATAATTGGTTTTGTTATTGCCGTAATAATTGGAATTATTTTAGGGCTATTGCTAAATCACTTTAAATATTTGCAAAAAAACTTAAAACCTCTTGTTCTGGGAGTGCAGACATTACCGAGTGTATGTTGGGTACCTTTTTCTATTTTATGGTTTGGGCTTTCTAACCAGGCAATTTTATTTGTAGTGATAATGGGGAGTGCATTCAGTATTGCAATTTCTGTTGATAATGCAATAAAAAATGTACTGCCAATCTACATCAAAGTAGCAAGAACAATGGGGGCTTCTAAGCAGCAGATATACACACATGTCATTTTTCCAGCATGTATACCAGAGTGGATAGTAGGATTAAAACAAGGATGGTCATTTGCATGGAGGGCTTTGATGGCTGGAGAAGTTATGACGACATCCATTGGTCTTGGCCAGACTTTGATAACAGGAAGAGATTTGGCAGATATTAATCAGGTTACTGTTGTTATGTTAGTCATTGTTATAGTTGGTATTTTCTTTGACAAATACATTTTTTCTATTGCAGAGAAAAAAATTCTTAGGAAAAGAGGGTTAATAAGTGAAAATAGTTACCGGTAAGCTGCAACACTTGAGCGAATCATGATACGGCATGGAAATTCGATTCGCACAATTTCTTCATGGCCTTTTGTAATCCGGTCTAATAATAAATAAACTGCCATGTGTGCCATTTCATATCGGGGAATATGAATGGTTGTCAAATAGGGTTTTGTATTCTGGGCTTCCTCAATATCATCTATGGAAATCACAGAAATTGGATGCTTTTTCAAAAGAGTCTTCTTTTTTTGAAGAAGTTCCAGAATCCTTATGGCAGTGTTGTCATTGGCACAGAATATAGCACTAAAATCTGTTTTTCCTTGCAATTTATCTTCTAACAGTTCTAGGAAGGCAGTTTCTGCTTCCTCTTTTGTTTGGTTTGTCTGTTTTATTAATTTGTAGTCAAGAGGAATATTATTACGTATCAGCATATCACAATAGCCTACATAGCGGCTTTCAAAGGAACAGTCGCCAATATAGGCTATTTGCTGATGTCCCAAAGAAAATAAATGATGCATTGCTAATTCTGCTGCTTTTTTTCCATCACATATCACTTCATCCACATCAAAATTCATGGGATTACGCCAAATACCAATGACATTGCGGTTTTGGGAAGTAATATGTTCTAATAATTTATGGGAACATCTGCCAAGAATAATTACACCATCCGAATGGGAAAGATCATGGTTAAGGGATTCTTCTGCATAAACAATATGATCTATGGTTACTTTCTGTTTTAATAATTCTACTTCCAAGTTACGGAATAATTCGGAGAAGAAAGGTTCCTTTTCTAATGCATTTATACGTGCCAATACAATAGAAATGTGAGGAAGTTTGGAAAGATTTTGTTTTGTCTGACGGAGTGATCGGGCTGCTTCATTTGGCTGGTAGCCGATTTTTCTGGCAGCAGCCCATATTTTGTCTTGTAGTTCTTTAGAGGCACAAGTAGAGGAGGTGTTGTTTAGAACTCTTGATACAGTAGAAACGGAAGTTCCTACCATTGCAGCAATTTTCTTCAATGACATGTTTCATTCATCCTTTCTTAATAAGCAAACGTTTGTGTAAATTTTGGTTGCATTATATGGCAAAATATGTTATCTTTGGTTTTGTGAAATTCACCTAGATGTAACAAAAGATGTTGAGGTAATATTACATTACCTGGACCTGCATTATCTTTTGGTTTAAAAATAGTATAACAAAAGGTGGAAAATAAATCAAGAAATAAAGAAAACGTTTGCGTTAATGAAAGGAGTTTATTTTTGTGAAGAGACAAAATGTTGTAAAAAAATTTGGTGCGGTTATATTAAGTATGTCATTAGTGGTTAGTGGGCTTACCGGATGTGGAAAAGAAGGAAGTGCTGGCGAACCGGAAAATGGAAATGGAGTGGAAAAGGTAACTATTACAAATGTATCTTATGATCCAACAAGGGAATTATATGCGGCATATAATCCACTTTTTAAACAATACTATAAAGAGAAGACAGGAAAGAGTGTAGAAGTTGTACAGTCCCATGGTGGTTCTGGTTCACAGGCACGTTCTGTAACAGAAGGAAATGATGCAGATGTAGTTACTTTGGCATTAGCACATGATATCACTTTGATTGAAGAGGCAGGAATGATTGAAAAAGGATGGCTGGATGAGTTTAAAGGCAATAGTTCCCCATATACATCTACAATTGTATTTCTTGTACGTAAGGGAAATGAGAAAGGAATTAAAGATTGGGATGATTTGACAAAAGAGGGAGTTCAAGTTATTACACCAGATCCAAAATCTTCTGGTGGTGCCTGCTGGAATTTCCTTGCAGCATGGTATTATGCTGACCAGCTTTATAATGGTGATGAAGCAAAGAAGAAAGATTTTGTAAAAAAATTATACAATAATGTATTAGTTATGGATTCTGGTGCAAGAGGTGCGACCACTACATTTGTGGAAAACGGACAAGGAGATGTGCTGATTGCATGGGAAAATGAGGCATTTGCATCTGTAAATGAATATCCGGATAAATATGAGATTGTAACTCCAAGTGTAAGTATTAAGGCAGAACCTTCTGTTGCTATCGTAGATGAAAATGCACAGAAAAATGGTACAGAGGATGTGGCAAAAGAGTATCTGGATTACCTCTATACAGATGAAGCACAGAAATTGATTGGTGAGAATTTTTACCGTCCAAGCAACGAAGAAATATTGAAAACATTTAGTGATACCTTTGACTTGAATATCAATATGTGTACCATTGATGACTTTGGTGGATGGGATCAGGCATATAAAGATTTCTTTGACGATGGTGCTATTTTTGATGAGATATACCAGCAGTAAAACATTTATGGCTAAAGAGCAGCTTATGAACGAAAATGGAGGATAATATGAAAAAGAAGGAACGGAGTGTGCTTCCAGGATTTGGAATGACCATGGGAATTACGGTTGCTATGCTGTCACTGATTGTTTTAATTCCGTTAGCATCAATTTTGGCTTATTCTTTTAAAATGAAGGGGTCGGAGTTTGTGGAATTGATCACCCGTCCCAATGTAGTACAGGCATTTGCCACCAGTATTGGATGTGCCTTTGTTGCTGCTTTGGTTAATAGTGTGTTTGGGTTATTACTGGCATGGGTGCTGGTACGATATAATTTTCCAGGAAAGCGTTTAATAGATGGTATGATTGAGCTGCCTTTTGCTCTTCCCACAGCAGTAGCAGGTATTACCTTAACAAAAATGTACTCTGATCAAGGGGCATTTGGTAAATTTCTGGAGAGATTTGGCATTCAGGTGTCTTATACAAAGCTGGGAATTATCATTGCCTTGATATTTGTAGGAATTCCTTTTGTAGTGCGAGCATTGCAGCCAGTGCTGGAAAAGTTACCACTGAGCCTTGAAGAGGCAGGTACGATGCTTGGTGCTTCACGTTTTTATACATTTCGCCGTGTTATTCTGCCAGAATTAATGCCAGCATTGCTCACTGGATTTGGGTTGGCACTGGCGAGAGGAATTGGAGAATATGGCAGTGTGATCTACATATCAGGCAACAGTGAAAAACAAGGCACACAGGTGGTGTCCTACATAATTATGCAAAAATTAAACTCTGGACGTGTAGATTATGAGGGGGCTGCCGCCATTGCTCTGGTGTTACTTATCATTTCCTTTGTTCTCTTGTTTGTCATCAATATGATACAGATTATGGCAAGTAAGAGAACGAAACAATAGGGAGGTATAGCAATGGAACAAGAAAAGAAGAGAAGAAATTGTCAGGAACAAAATCCATGGGTACCCCGGATACTTATTGGAATTAGTGTGATATTTTTTGTGATTATGTTGGTAGTTCCGTTATTTGAAGTGATATACCGTTCACTGAGAGAAGGAATTAGTACTTATACCAGTGCAATTACAGCTAAGAATACATTGTCTGCTATGCGGGTAACCTTGTTGGCAACAGTTATTGCAGTTGTAGTCAATACATTTTTTGGTCTTTGTGCATCATGGCTGCTTACAAAATTTAATTTCAAAGGAAAACATGCATTATCCACATTGATTGATATACCGTTCTCTGTGTCTCCAGTAATTGGAGGATTGGCATTTATTATGACTTTTGGCAGAATGGGATGGGCAACACCTGTGGTAGAATGGTTTAACGAAACATTTGGAACAGACATTGCACTTGTATTCTCTGTTCCCGGAGTTGTATTAGCTACTATCTTTGTTACATTTCCTTTTGTATCCCGTGAACTGCTTCCAGTTATGCAGGCACAAGGAACTGCCGAGGAAGAAGCAGCAGCTTTGATGGGGGCAAAAGGGTTTACTATTTTTAAAAAGGTAACATTTCCACATATCCGTTGGGCTCTTTTGTATGGTATTATTTTGTGTGCGGCTCGTGCATTTGGTGAATTTGGTGCGGTTTATGCGGTTTCTAAGGCAAGAGGAAAGACGTTTACCCTGCCATTAGAAATAGATGCCCTTTATATGGCGGGAAGTGCAAATTCCATCACACAGGCATTTGCAGTATCCTCCCTGCTAGTATTATTGGCAATAATTATGCTGGTTTTGAAACAGATTGTAGAATATCGTGGAAAAAGGGATTCGTAAAGGAGATAGAACGATGTATATCGAGATGAAACAAATCAACAAAAATTATGGGGATTTTCAGGCAGCAAAGAACATTAATTTTGGCGTGGAACAGGGAAAACTTGTGGCACTGCTGGGACCTAGCGGAAGCGGTAAGACTACGATACTGCGTATGATAGCAGGATTGGAGCATCAGGACTCTGGAGATGTAGTAATTGAAGGTAAAGTAGTAAATGATATTCCTGCAAGAGATCGTGGGATTGGCTTTGTATTTCAAAATTATGCTTTGTTCCGTTACATGACAGTATATGAGAATATTGCTTTTGGCTTAAAAGTACAAAAAAAGAGTAAATCAGAAATTCATAAAAGGGTTACCGAACTAATTGAACTTGTAGAATTGAAGGGAATGGAAAAACGATATCCAGATCAATTGTCAGGAGGACAAAGGCAGAGAGTAGCATTTGCCCGTGCACTTGCCCCGAGGCCACAATTATTGTTACTGGATGAACCCTTTGCAGCAATTGACGCAAAAGTCCGTAAGGAATTGCGGAGCTGGTTGAAACAAATGATTGCCAAAGTAGGAATTACAAGTATTTTTGTGACACATGACCAGGACGAAGCTGTAGAGGTATCTGATCAGATTATTATTATAAATGAGGGACATCTGGAGCAAATGGGCAGTCCTGTGGAAATTTATAAAAAACCAAAAACTTCTTTTGTTGCACAGTTTATTGGAACCTCTGCGGTGGTAGATGATTTTCATGGTTTTAAGGGATTTCAGAATGTGCCAGAAGGAAAGCAGGTAATCCTGCGGCCGGAATTTGTGGAAGCCTTTAAGAGCGATAATGAAAAATTTAAGAGTCTGATATCGGTGTCCGAATCAGGAGTAATCAGGGATATTGAATTTCGTGGCAGTTACTTGACCCTTACATTAGAAGTAAACGGAATTTTACTCAATACCAACCGATCCCTCGAACGAAGACCGGTTTCTATTGGCGAAGAAATGTGTGTGCTGGTTTACCGGGCGTATGTTTTGGAAGATGAGAATGCACATATACATAAAAATCAAATGTTAAAAGATATAGATATAGAAGCACTATAGGAGAGCAAACACAGAATATAAATAGAGTATAGACTTTATATACAACTTCTGAAAGTATTTATAAAAGACAGATGACCAGATGATCATCTGTCTTTATTTAAATGAAAAAATATTGTTACTGTTAGCACCATAGGTGTGAACAGTAACAAAATATAAACAAGAATAATATTCATTTTAGGAAAAAGGTTGAAACTTTCTCCAAAATAAGATAGAATATTTATGTAAGTGGTGGAAAGTGGTGAGAAGTGGTGGAAAATGGAGTGGCTTTCCCATTTTATATACGGAATAGGTAGGTGCAGGCTATATGTTTATGGGAGAATACAACCATTCGATAGATGCCAAGGGCAGAATTATCGTACCTGCTAAGTTTAGAGAAGACCTTGGAGAGGAATTTGTTGTGACTTTGGGCTTAGATGGGTGTTTGTTTGTATATCCAGATACAGAATGGCAAAGTTTTGTAGACAAGCTAAAGAGCCTGCCGGGTAATCGGGAAGCCAGACAATTACAACGCTACTTTTTAGCTGGAGCCATAACTTGTGAAGTAGACAACCAGGGAAGAATCTTAATTCCAAGCAAACTGCGGGAACATGCACAATTGGAGAAAGAAGTGGTTTTTGTAGGGGTTCTTGGTAAGATTGAGATTTGGAGTAAAGAAAGATGGGAAGCTAATAATGATTTCGGAGATGTGGAAGCAATTGCGGAGAACATGTCTGATTTAGGAATTAGCTTTTAAAGTACTTATAAGAGACAATAGACCAATATGTCAAATAAGAGGAAGTATAACAAAATTTATAACTATTCAGTTAGAAACACGCATTTACTGCGGGTTTCGTAAGAAAAAGTAAATTTTGTAATGTTTAAGCCCCTTCGCCAAAGGCGAATCATAATGGGCTTAAACGTAACTGTTCGTGGTTCTGAACAGTTACCAAAATTTATAAAATAAGCAGAGCAGGTGCTGATTATATCGGGAGGTGAAGATATGAATTTTGAACATGTGTCTGTTTTGCTGGAAGAGACTGTTGCTGGATTACATATCAAAGAGAATGGTACTTATGTGGATGGTACTTTGGGAGGTGCCGGACATGCTTATCAAGTATGTAAACAACTGGGACAACAAGGAAGGTTTATTGGAATTGATCAGGATGAGGCAGCAATTACCGTTGGACAAGAGAGATTGGGCGGGTTTGGTGAGAAAGTCTCTATTGTCCGTAATAATTACTGTAATATGAAGCAAGTTTTAGAAGAACTTGATATCTTAAAAGTCGATGGAATCGTGTTGGATTTAGGAGTATCTTCTTATCAGTTAGATACTGTAGACAGGGGATTTACTTACAAAGAAAACGCACCTCTTGATATGCGTATGGATAACCGGCAGACTATGACCGCAAAAGATATTGTGAATGGATATAGTGAGATGGAATTGTACCAGGTTATCCGTGACTATGGAGAAGATAAGTTTGCAAAGAATATAGCAAAACACATTGTCCGGATGCGTCAGGAGAGAGAAATAACTACGACTTACGAACTAAATGAAGCAATTTGTGCAGCAATACCTATGAAACTTCGCAAACATACAGGACATCCGTCAAAGAAAACATTTCAAGCCATACGGATAGAATTAAATAGGGAGTTGGAGGTGCTGAATAATTCTTTACAAGATATGATTGATTTATTAAATCCAGGAGGAAGGATATGTATCATTACTTTTCATTCCTTGGAGGATCGCATTGTAAAGAGTATGTTCCGAAGAAATGAGAATCCTTGCACATGTCCACCCAATTTTCCTGTATGTATGTGTGGAAAGAAACCAAAAGGTAAAGTGATAACTAGGAAACCAATTTTACCATCGGAAGAGGAAATGCGTGAAAATCGTAGATCAAAAAGTGCAAAGCTACGTATTTTTGAGCATGAATAATTGAGGATAACTAATTTAATACGATATATGCATAAAAGAGGAGAGAAGTGTTATGGGTAGAAAGAGATTGAATGGGGAAAACAGGCAGTATCCAGATAGTAATCCTAGTGAATATATTGATGGGAATACAGTCCGAAAGCTGGAGACAGTGCCAGAAAGAATACAACCAAGCAAAGAAGAATACGATTTGGAAAAAGAACGCAAAAGCAGAATGCGTAGAATCCAGCGAAAAAGAGAGAAAGCAAAAGAAATGGACTTGTTTTCTGTTGCATGGCTTGTTCTTGCAGTAGGAGTAACATTTGTTGTTTGTGTAAAATATTTAAGTGTGCAGTCACAATTAACAGTAACCACAAAAGAGATTACTACCTTGGAAAATGAAATTCTTGCACTAAAGGAAGAGAATAAGACAGAGTTGGACAGTATAACATCTGATATTGACTTGGACTACATATATAAAGTGGCAACAGAAAAACTTGGAATGGTTCATCCTGATAAAAATCAGGTTGTGCCATATAAAAGTACAAAAAGTGATTCTGTTAGACAATATGGGGATATTCCTAGTGGAACCAGTGAAAGTATAATTTCAAAGATTTTTCAGGATTAGTAGTTTGAGGGGGACACATATACAACACAAATTATCCTATACTGGATAGTTTGTGTTGTATTCGCATTTAAAGGAGAGATAAAATAAGAGTAGGTGAAATGTATTATGAGGCAGCAAAAAAGCAGAAGAAAAAAAATAAAGAGATTTAATAATGTAATGAGGGAACGGGTATTTCTGGTTTCTATACTTATATTGCTAATATCAGCTTTGTTGGTATACCAGATTGCCAAGATTCGTCAGGAAAAAGGAGAAAAATATGAAAAAAGGACGCTGAGCCAGCAAACGTACATGAGTGCTCCATTAGTATACCGAAGAGGAGAAATCTTAGATCGGAATAATACAAAACTTGCAACTAGTGTAAGAGTATATGATGTTATTATATCTCCTAAGGATATTTTGAAGGAGGATTCTTACCGGGAGCCAACAGTTAAGGCGTTAGTAGAATATTTTGATATAGACGGGAAAGAACTGAATCAGATCTTAACAGATAAGAGTGAATCCCAATATAGAAAGATTGCATCAGATATAAGCAAGGATAAAGTAGATGCATTTAATGAAATGCTGGAACAAGAAGAAAAACGCTGTAAAAAAGCAAAGGAAAAATGCAATATTGTAGGTGTTTGGTTTGAGAAAAATTACAAAAGAACTTACCCTTTAAAAAGTCTTGCATGTAAAGTAATTGGCAATGCAAATTCCAGTAATGTAGCAGCGTTTGGTCTGGAATTACAGTATACAGATGTATTAAATGGTGTAGAAGGAAGACGATATGGATATTATGATGAGGATTCTAATGTTGTGACAACTGTAAAAGCAGCAGAAAATGGAAATTCTATTGTGACCACTCTGGATGCAAATATTCAAAGCAAAGTGGAAAAACAAATAAAGAAATTTATGAAGAATACAGGAGCAAAAGGTGTACATGCTCTTGTTATGAATCCTCAAAATGGAGAAATCTATGCTATGGCATCAAATACTTCTTTTGATTTAAATAATGCTTATGATTTATCACAAGTATATAGCAAAAATGAGTTAAATCATATATCTGAGGAAAAAAAAGGCAAACTTCTTAGTGAAATGTGGAAAAATTTTTGTGTAAGTGACAGTTATGAACCAGGTTCCCCATATAAGGTTTTAACGGTAGCATCTGCATTGGAAGAGGGTTTGTATAAGGATGGGGATACGTTTTTTTGTGATGGCGGAGAATTGTTTCAGGGAATGGATAAACCGATCAAATGTAATAGTACAGGACATGGAAGTATTACTGTGGAACAGTCTCTAATGAAGTCTTGTAATGATGCGATGATGCAGATTGCCAGAAATCTGAAAAGAAAAACTTTTGCAAAATACCAAGACATGTTTAATATGGGCAGGAAAACAGGAATTGATTTACCTGGAGAAATAGCAGGAATCGTACATTCCGAAGAAAAACTTAATCCCATTGAATTGGCAACAGCAAGTTTTGGACAAGGTGGAACTACCAATATGCTGCAGATTGCTTGTGCAATATCTTCTGTGATAAATGGAGGAAATTATTATCAACCTCATTTGGTGAAAGAAATTATAGATGAAGATGGCAATGTAATAGAGAAAATCGATCCGATACTTGTCCGTAAGACCGTTTCAGAACAGACTAGCAGCTTACTTCGGAAGTATATGAGAGCTACTGTAGATAATGGAACAGCAAAAGAGGCAAAGATTGAAGGCTATTCTATTGGTGGTAAAACAGGAACAGCAGAAAAAATAGGTAGAAATAAGAGAGACTACTTAGTTTCTTTTATTGGTGCATCTCCTATGGAGGATCCGGAAGTGGTTGTATATGTAATTGTAGATGAACCAAATGTAGCAGATCAGGCACACAGTACATTTGCACAGGAAGTTGTAAAGGGAATTATGAAAGCAATCTTTCCATATCTTGGAATTTACCCGGATGAAAGTGTACAAAAGAATAAACCAACAGCAACACCACCAACACCTTCAGTAGATCCTAATTCTGGCCAAACGGTAAGCAATACGGAGCAACCGGTGGAAGGAGAACCATTTCAGTCAAATATACCAGCACAATAAAAGGAATAACTAAAGTGGAATTTTCATACAATGCAATGATACCAAAAAAGGCTGTGTTTCTAGTGGCAGATTATAAAAGAAAGCAAAATGTTGCAATTGTAAATTATGTTAGAGTTTATCATAAACGAAGATTATTAATTATGATATGTGCCTTTTTGCTTATTTTAATTCTTTTAATGGGCAGACTTACTTATCTTATGGTATTTCAGGCAGATCATTTTGGGGTACTTGCCCAGGAGATTCAGGAAAGAGAGAGAAGTATAAAGGCAGAAAGAGGAAGAATATTTGACAGAAATGGTGTAGAGCTTGCTTCCAATAAGCCGGTTTGTACAATATCTGTTATATATAACCAAGTGAAAGAACCAGACAAAGTAATTGAAATTTTAGTTAGAGAATTGGAGTTGGATCGGGAATATGTTGAAAAAAGAGTTCGCAAAAAGTCATCCAGAGAGAAAATAAAATCTAATGTAGAAAAAGAAATCGCAGATAAAATAAGAACTTATGATTTAGATGGAGTAATGGTAGATGAGGATTACAAACGCTTTTATCCATATAGCTCACTGGCTTCCAAGGTGATAGGCTTTACCGGAAGTGACAATCAAGGGATTATTGGTCTTGAAGTTGCCTATGACAAGAAACTACAAGGTCAGAATGGAGTTATCTATACATTAACAACTGCCAAAGGAATAGAGATAAAGAATGTGGCAGAGAGAAGACAAGAACCAGTACCAGGCAATGATTTATATACCAGTCTGGATGTAAATATTCAGGAATATGCGTGGCAGGCGGCAAAGAAGGTAAGAGAAGAAAAGAATGCAAAAAATGTAAAAGTCATAGTATTAAATCCCCAGAATGGGGAAATTTATGCAATGGTGAATGAACCAGAGTTTGATGCAAATAATCCATATACCTTAATTGAACAGGAAAACACAGATAAACTTACAGATAAGGAAAAGAATGATTTATTAAATACCATGTGGAGAAATGCCTGCATTAGTGATACTTATGAGCCAGGGTCTACTTTTAAAATTATTACAGCTACAGCCGCATTGGAAGAAGGAAAAGTAAGCTTGAAGGATTCTTTTTATTGTCCGGGGTTCAAATTAGTGGAAGACAGAACAATCCGGTGCCATAAGACAATCGGTCATGGTGCAGAAAGTTTTAAAGAAGGCATTATGAATTCTTGTAATCCTGTTTTTATGGAAATTGGAGAACGTACTGGAGTAAATGGTATGTATAAATGGTTTAAAAATCTGGGATTAACAGAAAAAACAGGTATTGATGTACCCGGAGAGGCAAATTCCATTATGCATAAAAAAGAAAATGTTGGTGCAGTAGAGCTTGCCACTATGTCTTTTGGGCAGTCTTTTCAGATTACTCCCCTACAGCTTATCCGGGCAGTAAGTGCTGTTGTGAATGGAGGAAATCTGATTACGCCACACTTTGGTGTAAAAATTGAAAATAGAGATAAGACGAAAATAAAAAACTTGGAATATAAAGTGAAGAAAGATGCTTTATCAAAAGAAACCTCAGAAACTATGAAGATGCTTTTGGAGGCAGTAGTAGCGGAAGGTGGAGGAAATAAAGCTTATATTGAAGGTTACAGTATTGGAGGAAAAACGGCAACCTCAGAAAAATTACCAAGAAGTAGTAATAAATACATCTCGTCTTTTATCGGTTTTGCACCTGCAGATAATCCTAAAATTTTAGCAATTTTGCTTATTGATGAACCAGAAGGGATTTATTATGGTGGAACCATTGCTGCTCCAGTGGTAAGAGGAATTTTTGAAAATATTCTTCCTTATGTTGGAATTGAACAACAATATATTTCAAAAGAAAATGAAAAACCCCAGTAACTATTCAGGTTAAAAGTATAAGGGGTGAGAAGAAAGAAAAAGGAGGCATTATGTGAGAGGTATATAACACCAAAGGAAACACTTGAATTAAAGTAAGGAATGACATATAATGTTGTTGCGCTTTATAACTATAAATATACAAATATGAGGTGAAAGAACATGATTATAATGAATCAACAGATGACACAACTTGTATTACCGGTACTAATATCCTTTGCAATAAGCGTGATTTTATGTCCTATTGTAATACCATTTTTACATAAGTTAAAATTTGGGCAGTTTGTAAGAGAAGAAGGACCACAGTCTCATTTGAAGAAGGCAGGGACACCTACTATGGGTGGACTTATTTTCTTGCTTAGTGTGGTGGTAACCTGTTTGTTTTTTATGAAGGAGAGTCCAGATATTATTCCGGTATTATTTGTAACTTTGGGATTTGGATTAATTGGTTTTTTGGATGATTATATTAAAGTGGTTATGAAACGTTCCTTAGGTCTTCGTGCATGGCAGAAGATGTTAGGACAATTTCTTGTAACCATTGTTTTTGCTTATTATATTGTGGAGAAGAGTTCCCTCGGAACAGCTACTTATGTTCCGTTTTATGGGGAAGTAACTATGCCAATGCCATTATTTGTGATTATGCTGTTTTTTGTGCTGTTAGGAACGGTAAATGGTGTGAATTTTACAGATGGATTAGATGGATTGGCAACTAGCGTTACGGTAATTGTTGCAACATTTTTCACAGTAATGGCAATTGGTCTTGGAAGTGGTATTTCTCCAATTACCTGTGCAGTAGTAGGAAGTTTATTAGGATTTTTATTGTATAACGTACATCCGGCAAGGGTATTTATGGGAGATACCGGGTCATTGGCGTTAGGTGGATTTGTGGCGGCATCTGCATATATGTTAAAGATTCCATTGTTTATACCGATTATTGGTTTTATTTATCTGTTTGAGATTATATCTGTGATGTTGCAGGTAAGTTACTTTAAATTAACAAACGGAAAAAGAATTTTTAAGATGGCACCAGTACATCACCATTTTGAATTGTGTGGCTGGTCTGAAACCAGAGTAGTTGCAGTTTTTTCATGCATCACGGCACTTCTTTGCCTTGTAGCACTTATGGGGATAAAATAATATGCCCAATGACATATATGTGATGGTTTCTTACTGCTTAGTTAGTGGGTGGCTGGAGAACATATAGCAACATAAACACATCATGACATAGGAAAATGAATTGCAGTTAGGAGATATATATTATGGATTGGAAAGAGAAAAAAGTATTAGTAATAGGGACTGGAATAAGCGGAATAGCAGCAACCGATTTACTTGTTCAAGTTGGAGCAGATGTTATTCTTTATGATGGAAATGAAGAACTTCAAGAAGAAATAATCAGAGAAAAATTGAAGAATTCTCATAACGTAAAGATCATGATTGGAACATGTGGGGATGAGACAAAGAAGCAGATAGAGTATGTGGTGGTCAGTCCTGGAGTGCCAATTGATAATCCATTAGTAGAGGAATTGCGAAATATGGGTAAAAAGATTCTTGGTGAGATAGAACTTGCTTATACCATTGCAAAGGGGAAAATAGCAGCGATTACAGGTACTAATGGAAAGACCACAACAACAGCATTAGTGGGAGAAATTTTACGTACATATTATAAGTCGGTATTTGTTGTGGGGAATATAGGAATTCCATATACAGGTGTGGCATTAGATATCGGTGAAGATGCCGTAGTTGCTGCAGAGATAAGCAGTTTCCAGTTAGAGACTGTAGATAAGTTTTGTCCTAAAGTCAGTGCTGTATTAAATATCACACCAGATCACCTAAATCGTCATTATACTATGGAGAATTATAGTGATGCCAAATTGCAGATTACCAAAAACCAAACAAAAAACGAAATTTGTGTATTAAACTATGAAGATCCTATTTTGATAGAAAAAGCAAAGAGTATTTCTGCAAGAGTATTTTATTTTAGTAGTGAACATACTTTAGAGGAAGGAATATATCTTACAAAAGAAGGAAAGATTATTCTTGCCAGCCAAGGCACAAAAATAGAAGTTTGCCATATTGATGAATTAAATCTTCTTGGAAAGCATAATTATGAAAATGTAATGGCAGGAGTGGCAATTGGATATTTTATGGGTGTTCCTATGGAATGCATAAAGCAGGCACTTCATACTTTTGTGGCAGTAGAGCATAGAATAGAATATGTCACAGAAAAGAATGGAGTAAAATATTACAATGATTCTAAGGGAACCAATCCAGATGCTGCTATTCAAGGAATTCGTGCAATGGTCTCCAAAACAATTTTAATTGGTGGAGGTTATGATAAAGGTTCTGTGTATGATGAATGGATTGAAGCATTTGATGGAAAAGTAAAACTTCTTGTTTTATTGGGACAGACAGCAGAAAAAATAGCAGACACAGCAAAGGCACATGGATTCCAGAATATTGTTATAGTATCTTCATTGGAAGAAGCCGTCAAGGTTAGTGCAGAACATGCATTGCCCGGAGAAGCTGTGTTGCTTTCACCTGCTTGTGCAAGTTGGGGAATGTTTAAAAATTATGAAGAACGTGGAAATATGTTTAAAGAATATGTGAAAAATATGTAACAGTTCAGAGACAAAGTAGAGATAAGTATGTTTATGTTCCAAGTGAAACAGATATCGTACCATTGTATCATCAATTAGAAAAGGCAGAGTGGGGGTGTAACAGGATGGCAGGCAGGAGAAAACAGAGAAAACAGGAAAAAGTAGTATTTTATGATTATGGTCTGCTATTTATTATCTTGTTTTTGGTTGGTTTTGGACTAATCATGATATACAGTACCAGTTATTATTCTGCAACAATACATAAAAATGGGGATTCCATGTATTATCTAAAGAGGCAGGGTCTTTTGGCAATGGTAGGAATTGTTGCAATGCTCCTCATTTCCAAAATGGATTATCGCTGGGTGCTAAAACCAATTCCAAGAACAAAGATTCCATGGGTAGTTTTCATTTATCTGGTTGCTGTAGTCTTGCAAACATATGTACTTTTTTTCGGAATTGAATTAAATGGTGCCAAAAGATGGATTGGTCTTGGACCACTTGGTACCTTTCAGCCATCGGACTTGTCTAAAGCGGCAGTGATTCTTATGATTGCATTTATGGTAAATCAAAAACCAAGGGCATTAGACAGTTTAAAAGGTTTTATTACAATTGCAATTCCGGTGGGGATTCTTTTGATGCTTATTGCCATAGAAAATATGAGTACAGCTATTGTAGTAGGACTTATATTAATGTTTATGTGCTATATAGCCAGTAGAAAGTTATGGTATTTTCTTCTTATGGGAGCAGCAGGAGGTGGACTTGGAGCCTTATATATTCTTCTTGGAGAAGGCTTCCGTATGGAGCGTATTCAGATTTGGCTTAATGTAGAAACTCATGAGAAAGGAGGACAGATATTACAAGGTTTATATGCTATTGCATCTGGAGGAGCCTTTGGAAAAGGTCTTGGACAGAGTATGCAAAAGCTAGGTTATGTACCTGAGGCACAAAATGATATGATTTTTTCTATTATTTGTGAAGAATTAGGCATGTTTGGTGCTTTTGCAATTATGCTGGTGTTTATTCTGTTATTTTGGCATATTTTACAAATTGCCATGAATGCACCAGATTTATTTGGTGGAATGCTTTGTAGTGGCGTTTTAGTTCATGTGGCATCACAGGTATTGTTAAATATCGCAGTTGTTACAAATTCCATACCTTCCACAGGAGTGGCATTGCCCTTTATTAGTTATGGAGGTACATCGGTCATGATATTGTTGGCAGAAATGGGCATTGTACTTAGTGTGTCAAATCGTATCCGGTAAAGGATGCACCAATTCCGGTAAATAGCATATAATAAGATATATTTTCGGTAATTGAGTGGTGTATATGTCTTGTCTGGAAGTGGTTGGTGGAAACAGCCTGTATGGGGAAGGTACTATACAGGGATCAAAAAATGCAATATTACCAATGATGGCAGCAGCACTTCTTACCAAGGAGGAGGTTTTACTTTCTAATTGTCCAAACATAAGTGATGTAATCTGTATGATTGATATTATGAAAGATATTGGTGTACAGGTGGTAAAACAAGAACATAACTTACTGATACATGCAAAAGACATTCTGAATGTAACGATAAAAGAAGAATATGGAAAGAGAATGAGAGCTTCTGTTATTCTGGCAAGTACTCTTCTTGCAAGGGAACATAAAGTAAAATTCCCCTATCCTGGAGGTTGTACTATAGGAGCAAGACCAATAGATTTGCATATTCAGGCTCTTGAAAAAATGAATGTACAGTTTCAGGAGGAAGAAAAGTTCATAGTTGGTAATACATTGGGATTTTGTGGAGCAGATATATATTTTTCATTTCCAAGCGTGGGTGCAACGCAACAGGCTATACTGGCAGGTGTATTGGCAAAAGGAACTACTAGAATTTATAATGCAGCAAGAGAACCAGAAATATGGACTTTGTGTGATATGTTAAACAAAATGGGTGCCAGAATTTTAGGGGCTGGTACAGAGTGCTTGTGCATAGAAGGTGTGGAATGCCTGCACGGCATAGAGTATAAGGTACCATGTGACAGAATTGTGGCTCAAACCTATCTATGTGCAGCCGCAGGTTGTGGCGGAGAGATCACTCTTCATACAGATTGTGTAATGCAAATGAAGATAGTAATGAATATGCTACAGGAAATGGGTGTGGAAATAAAAAGTAACCCCAATATGGTTTGTTGTAAAAGAAAAAGACAATTAAAAAATATTCCTAAGGTGAAAACTGCGGTATATCCTGGGTTTCCAACAGATATGCAATCTATTTTTTTAGCTCTTTTGTCAATTGGAGAGGGAACGGGTGTGGTAGAAGAAGAAATTTTCGAGTCAAGGTATGCCTGTGTTCCTGAATTGAAGAAAATGGGAGCAGATATTCGCATAGTAGAACAATGTGCCATTGTAAATGGAAAGAGGAAACTTTGTGGAGCTGATGTGGAAGCAAAGGATTTAAGAGGTGGTGCGGCACTTATTTTAGCTGGCTTGGAAGCAGAAGGCATTACAAGAATAAAGGGTGGGGAATACATTTTAAGAGGATATGAGAGTCTGGAGAGTGAGTTGGGACAATTCGGGGCAAAGATACGCTGGATGTAACTAAACCAACATTTTATGAGGAAGGGAGAGACACAAATGATAGAAAAGCTGAAAACAAAGCTAAGAAAAAAGAGAATAAAGAAATTTGTGTTAATCTCAATCATAATTGGTATCCTTTTAGGATTTGGCATTATATTTTTTATTGGCAAGATAAAAAATGTTTCTGTGGTTGGATGCGAATTTTATACAGAACAAGAGATAAAAGAGAAAGTTATAAGCAGTATCATTACCCAAAATAGCTTAGGATTGTACCTAACCTATCAATTTAAAAATCAGACAGAGATTCCCTTTGTAGAAAAAATTAATGTAAATATGATATCATGGAATTCTGTAGAAATTATTGTATATGAGAAAGTTATGGTAGCATGTATAAAGTATATGGGAGAATATTTATATTTTGATAAAGATGGTGTGATTGTGGAAAGTGCAACCGAGCCTATTGAAAATATTCCTCTTATTGAAGGAGTTTCTTTTCAAAAAATGAATTTGCATGAAAAATTAGAGGTGAAGGAGGATGGGATTTTTGAGATCATTCTTAATATTTCCCAGCTTTTGTCAAAATACCAACTAGATTTGGATAAGGTATCATTTGAATATGATAAATCGGTTACATTATATACAGGAAAGATTCGTATAAAACTGGGGAAAAGAGAACGCTACGACGAACAAATAGCAGAGTTATCAAAGCTTTTGCCTGAAGCACAAAAGAGTAATTTAAAAGGGGTTTTTAATATGGAAAATTTCGAAGAAGGACAAAACAAGACAATATTTCAAGTGGAAGAATAAAAAAATAGCTAAAAATATATAAAAGACGTAAAAATGACTTGATTATTTTTGGAAAAAAAAGTATGATATAGAGTAGGGACTTGATAGTCAATGAAGAAGCAATTAAGAAGGAGGAGACAACCTTGCTTGAGATAAGAACAAATGAAGCTGACGGTGCTGCAAAGATTCTTGTAGTAGGCGTTGGTGGAGCTGGAAATAATGCGGTTAATCGAATGATCGAAGAAAATATAATAGGTGTAGAATTTGTGTGTGTGAATACGGATAGACAGCATTTGCAAACATGCAAAGCACCTACTTGTGTTCAAATTGGTGAGAAACTTACGAAAGGGCTTGGTGCAGGTGCACAGCCTGAAGTTGGAGAAAAAGCGGCAGAAGAAAGCCGTGAAGAATTAACAGATATTATACGGGGGGCGGATATGGTATTTGTTACTTGCGGAATGGGTGGTGGAACCGGAACAGGAGCTGCACCTGTAGTCGCACAGATATCAAAAGAATTAGGAATTTTAACAGTAGGTATTGTTACAAAACCTTTCCGTTTTGAAGCGAAGTCCCGTATGAATAATGCGATTGGTGGTATTGAAAAGTTAAAAGCAAGTGTAGATACTCTTATAGTAATTCCAAATGACAAATTATTAGAAATTGTAGATAGAAGGACAACCATGCCAGATGCATTACGTAAAGCAGATGAGGTATTGCAGCAAGGTGTTCAAGGTATTACGGATTTGATTAATGTGCCAGGGCTTATTAACCTTGACTTTGCAGATGTAAGTACAGTCATGTCCAATAAGGGACTTGCACATATTGGTATTGGTATTGGCAAAGGGGATGAGAAGTGTGTGGATGCTGTAAAACAAGCAATTACCAGTCCGCTTCTTGAAACTACAATTGAAGGTGCTAGTGATGTAATTATTAATATTTCAGGTGATATCAGTTTGGTAGAGGCAAATGAAGCTGCTACATACGTGGAAGAATTAACTGGTGAGGAAGCCAACATTATCTTTGGTGCTATGTATGATGACACAGCACCAGATTCTGCGGTAATTACAGTTATTGCAACAGGTTTAGAGGAAACGGATACATCACAAGCCCGTTCCGCTAGTTCATTGGTGAATAATGCAATGAAGACAAATTTTAACACCAATCCTCAGCCAAGACCTGTGCAGACTACAAGACCAGTTTCACAGGTGAAGCCAGTACAGACAGCAACAAGACCTCAGGTAATAAGCAGACCTTCGGTAAATGTTTCCAGACCAACATATGAAACACAACATTTAGATGAGAATGCTAGTAATATTAGCAGTACAGATAATGGGAATAGCGGGATTAAGATTCCGGATTTCCTGCAGAGAAAAGGCAATAAAAGATAATATACAGTTTATTCGGCACAGTTAAAACGCGCTATCTTTGGATAGAGCGTTTTTTCTTGAGGAAAATTTCCAAAGATATTTAGTGGAATTTAGTGGAGAGGAAAAATGACAATAAGAATAGCGATATGTGATGATGAGTTATGTATTTGTTCCCAAATTGAAGATATACTTATAGATATTTTACAACATATAGCTGTGAAATTTGAAATTGAGGTATTCTGTTCCGGGGAAAGTCTATGTAAGGAATTAGAAAAACGGGATTTTGATATTATTTTTTTAGATATTGAATTACCTATGCTTAGTGGAATTGAGGTTAGTCATTACATTAGAAACAATCTTAAAAATGAGATTTTGCAGATTGTATATATTTCTGCCAAAAAAGGATATGCGATGGAATTATTTGAATATCGCCCAATTAATTTTCTGGTAAAACCATTAGATCAAGAAAAACTAGCTAAAGTAATAGACAAGTATTTTACTATCACAGAACAGAATAATCATGTGTTTGAATATAAACGAAGAACAGAATATTATAAAGTGCCTATGTCAGATATTTTGTATTTTGAAAGACAAAATCGTAAAGTTAAAATTTATACCAAAGATGGAGAGTCGGATGAATTTTATGAATCTATGGAAAAAATTTATGTAAATGTAAAAAATTATAATTTTCTTTTCATTCATAAATCTATAATT
>CAMWUK010000051.1 GCA_947177415.1 uncultured Clostridiaceae bacterium | reverse complement strand
ATCAGAATTAAAATAATTTAATAAACGCTCACCATCAAAGTAGAAATATTCACGTATTTTTTGTGGAAGATATTTGTCTACAATACTTATCGCACTTTCCGATGTATGAATAATAGTATCTCCAGATACCTCTTTTTCTAAAATTTCAAAGTTATCCCTCCCTATTTGAATATGAGTATTAGCATTTATATTGGCAGAACGTACAATGGTAAATTTTTTTTCATCTTCTGATGCAATAATTTCAACTTTAACCTCGCAAGAAGCTTCATCATTTTTCTTCGCATCTTCTAACACTTCTAAATTACAAAGAGGTAATTTATTTCTTGAAGTGGCACTTGTCACTCCAGAGGTATGTGGTTCATCTCCATATAAACACCAGTTAATCGCATTTAATAAATTAGTTTTACCAACTCCATTCGATGCAATAATTATATGCACATCATTTTGGGTAGTTCGTGGAAACTTAAAATAAATACTTTTATATTGTCTAAAATTTGTAATCTTTATGGATTCAAAACGCATTAGTTAACACCTCTTCTCTTAGCAACAGCCTTGTCAATTAGTTTATTATATTCCTTTGTAAATTGGCTGCTTTCATTTTCATGATTAACTATATTTAGTAAAAAATCCTGCATTGCCAAATCATTCTTTGTCTTATCCTGTATTTTTTGTATAATGGTCTGGTTTTTTATCATAATGAAACCTCCTCCAATTTATTATATACAACATTCACTACTGTTGTATTATTTAATGCATTTCTAGACAAATCCAAAACCCTATCCATTTCTTTTCTAAAAATCCGAACTTCAAGTTTTGTAAGCTCCTCATCATAAAATGCATTTAAGGCTGGCTCAATAATTAAATCATGAATTGTAGCCGAATATTTCCCTGGTGCCTGCCGTATAATTCTTCCAATTCGCTGTACATACTCTCTTGGATTGGTACTACTTGCCATTACTATCGCTCTATCTGCAGAAGGTATATCAATTCCTTCATCAAGACATTTTATGGCAACCAAGACTTGGTATTTCTTTTCTTTAAACATTTGTATAATATGTTCTCTCTCAGAAATACCACCATATTTTTCTGATACAACTGTTCCTTGTGCTTGTGTAAATCTTGATGCAGCTATCCCTCTATCGCCCAAAATTCTCATTACTCTGTCTATCTGTGCATCTGATACAAAAATAATAGTATCCAATATATCTTTTCCAATTTCATTTAATATATTTTCAAGTTCAATATACTTATTTTCTGCATTCTTCTCTATATCCGCACGCTTAAAACGCATCATCTGCAAATAATCTATAGTATCTTCTTCTTGATAATTTGACATTCTAATTATTTTATCTGTGAGTTGCTTATATCTTTCAATTTCATTCTCTGTAAGACATATAAATCTCGGATCATATGTATAATTTACAAGAAACGTTTTTCCGGTTAATGGATTATAATTTGTAAGTGCATCATGTATAGAAAACTCAAAATTATTATTACTAAAATAATTTTCTATTATCTGACTTCCTTCATCATCAAACCACCTCTGTGGTGTTGCACTAAGCCCTAATCTATATTTGTATAACTCTAGTAATCCATTTCTTGTTTTTTCTGCACCCATTCCATGCACTTCATCACCAATAAAAAAAGGAGTAATACTTGAATTAATAGTTTTCAAAATGTCTATAAATTTTTTTGAACTTGCGATCTGATGTGTTGTATAAATTACAAGATTCTTGTATCTTCCGGTATTAAGCTTTAAAATTTCTTTTTTTACAAGCATATTCCATTTTGCTATTGTTCCATTAATTTCAATACTTTTATGTTCTTCTATATCAAGTGAATCAACATCTGTTTTCCATTGAGAAGATAGTGTTGCTTGTGGACACGCAATAACAACAAGAAGCTTTTTTGTATCTTTAAGTGCCTTATTCATACATCCTATTGCTGTTCTAGTTTTTCCACAGCCGGTTGCCATTTGTAATAATAATTGTCGATGACTGTCTTCCCATTTTTGAACAGCACTCATCTGATAATAAAAAAGTTTAAGTTCCTGCTTTTCTTTTATAAACCTGTTTGGATAATAATACTTGGTTGCAAGACTTTTAGGTTCAAAATCTTTACTTATTTTGATAAGATGTTCTTTTAATGCGACTGGAATAGACTTTATTTCTGTGTCTGGTCTCATATCCATCCAAAAGCTATCAAATTTTTTAACATCTTCATCTACATATAATTTTGCACCTGTCCAGTTATTAAATACTTTAAACTCCTCTGTATTACTAAGCCATCCGGAAGCAGATTCATTATTTGAACCCGAAAAAGAAATAATATTTCTGTATGCATCATATAAAATACCAACTTTCTGATGCATAATTCCAAGCTGTTCAATTTGTTCTTTGCTACAAATACAACCATTTCTTATTATAACTGCAATCTTTATTTCAAGTTTTCCAGTTGCAATCATCCAGCCCAGTGCCTGTACATGATCTTTTTGAAATTTAGTTTCTATTTGGGAGTAATCCGCAATAAAATTCTTTGTAATTATATCATCAAAACTCTTTGAAGTTTTTTCAAGTATTTCAACATCTTTTGCACTTAATTGCGGACAAGTAACCAATCTCATTTTACCGTTGTTGATAATAAAATTTTCTAACCCTCTGGCAGATAATGCAAGTGATGATGAAGAAAAGAAACCTGCTATCCTATCATAAGATGTTGCCATAGATAACACAGGAATATAAAAATCCCATAATACGTCATCTATTCCAGAATCATATGAAAGTTTTAAAGGTAATTTTTGAAAATTATTATTCATCCCATCACTTCCAATCTAGATTTTTTTGAATTTCGATTTGAAACCCCACATCTGCACTCTTATATACATATTCAACCATTGTTCTTACATTTGAACGTCTCCTTATACTAGTACTTTTTGACAAATATTGTTGCAAAATATTCATTGGTACAGTTTTTTTATACTTAGCATTCAACATAATAGTTTGAATAATGGGTACACGCAAAAACAATTTATTACGAATATTTTCTTTTGCATCTGTATGAATCAACATATATTTTTTCCCCAAATATGTTACACCAAACGGTTTTTCACTATATGTAAGACCAATTACAGCAGCTGTTTTATAATGATTCTCACCATATTTTGTTTGTGCTCCTTTAGATGCTTTTTTATTTAAATAATAACCTATATCTTCAAACGAAATATCTTCAGAGCTATTTACTATATCAAGCACATCATCTATAATTTCAATATTACTAAATTGTGGAATGTTTGCAGGTGTCAAACAAGCAATACTCTCCCTATTTGCTTCTATAATATCAACAATATTTTCTATCGATGTATCTTTGATGATATCAATTAACGATGTTGCAACTGTTTCTAATTGATTATTCGTATACTTGGTAAGTTCACCCCTATTTACAGGAAATAAATAAAATAATTTTATAAGCTCATTTCTATAAATTGAACCTTCTAATATTTTATCTATATAGTTCATTCACTTATCCCCCCTCCTGCTTTTATGTAACTTTTTTGTTTTTTTGTTTTTTTCTTTCTGTTTTCTTTTACGCTCAGCATCTCTTCGCTTTTTCAATTCTATTACATATTCTTGTTCGTCAAATCGTATATCAAAATATTTTCTTGCTATATCAGGAAATTTCTCTTCAAATTCAGTCATAGCTCGCATTGACGAACAAAGAGTTCCTTCAGTTTTGTGATATACCTGATTTGCTTCGCAAAATTCCCTAAAAGTCTTTTTCTTTAAAAATTGTGGCATATTACACCATCTAGCAATTTGAATAAACAGCCCCTTATATGGGCTTTTTTCATAATCCTTATGCCTCATTATATATGGTAAGCAACCATATTTTATAATAACTGCAATTCTTTCAAACATACTCTCAATTTCTTTCTCATCTTGACCGTCAAATCCAGATAATACATATAATTTTGTACTTTTATCAGAGTATTGTCTCCAAAGCTGTAATTTTTTTTCTATAATAGGCTTATCTTCGATATGATCAAAGGCAAAAATTATATCTCCATTATATTTTACCTCATTTAACATCTTTGCTTTGTCTGCAGTTAATAATCTAATATCCAATCCCTGTCTAAACTGAAAAGGTTTTCCAGTTACCTTTAATTCTTCAAACACTTCTTTCCATTTACTATAACCAAAGATATTATCATCCCAAAGATAAATTCCTTTTCTATCTTTATCTAACCATTCCGAAATATGTGAATGGAACTGAACTCTATCATATTTCTGATTTACACAGAAAGCACATTTTCTAAAACAACCTCTTGTTGCAAATCCAATCGAATAATCAGTATAATCTTTCCAGTATACTTCTTTATCAGCATGCTTTGTATCATGTTTAATAAAGTTATCATAAATATGATAGTCTGGCATATGATGTTCAATAAAATCTGGCAAGTTTTTGCCTCCAGAGAACAAGAAACCTGTACCACCCCAATATACATTATCAAACTCTAATATTTTCTCATCTATATTGGTAAAATCAAAAACCTTTGAAATATATATTGCATCATAATCTTTTATTCCTGAATAATTATTCTCTGTTATTTTACCATAGTCTTCTATCAGTTCTACTTCACACCCTTTTTCTTTAAAGTATCCACTTAATTTCATAATAACTAAATTAGGGTGTCTTGTTCCGTTATCCAAAAGATCCGCATCTATCAAAGCTATCTTTCCTACTATATCATAATTTGCTCTTTGTTCTATCATCTCTATTTTCCTTAATATTATCAAAATAAAATCTATATACAAAGTATACAACAAAATTCTGATTTTTTCTACACTACCTTTGAGCAGACAGGATAATGTAATTAGTGTTTCATTATTCTTTCAATCTTACAAGTATGCTTTTTGTAATCAGTATGATTACTATCCGTTTTATAATTTATCCCTACAAGAATAATTTCCCCAGCAAAGACCTTTAAACTGTCAAAATACCGTTTGCTTTTAATCTGTTCAATGGCTATACTCTTATCTTGTTCTTTTTTTAGCTCAACCACAATGGCAGGCAGGTTTTCATTTGCATGTGGAATAAATGCAATATCTGCATAACCTTTGCCACTTGGTAGTTCTCTAATAATTTCATACTTGTTTCGTGCAGTATAATAGGAAAGTGTTATAATACAGGAAAGGGCGTTTTCATCATTATACTTTATGATAGAGGTATTTTCCTGATGTGTCTGCTCAACAATTCTTGCAACTGTTTCTTCATCACCATTTAAGGTTGCCCTTAGACATTCTTCAGATTGTTGAATGGCATTTATCACTTCTGTCCAATTATTCGCTTTTATACTTCTTACAAATTCATCAGCCACCTCCTGATTAGGAATCCAGCAGCTTTTTGTATCAAAGTCATAGGTCAGGTAACCTAAATGAATAAGCAAAGTCAAAACATCATCTGCACTCTGCATACTTATCATATCATTTTGAAATGTTCCAGTATCTATCGCAACTTTTTCACCGGAAAGCATTTGCTCCACTTTTTCCCTAAGCCCATCAAAATTCAATTTAATATAAACTTTCAAAGATTCGTATGTTTCTGTTTTTGTCCAATAACTTGCGAACTTTTTTCTATTGCAAAGTTCAACAATGGAACGTGGATTATATATAGAAATTCCATCAACATTATATCCGTTATACCACTTCTTTGCTTCTTCCATGTTAATTCCATACTTTTTACAAAGTCCTTCTGTTTCTTTTTCCGTAAAACCTGTAAGTTCGGAGAAAGGTTGTGCATTTTCCATAGAATATTCAAAGAAATCATTTAATGCTGACTGCTCACCATACTTTTTGATAGGTAAAATCCCTGTCATATAAGCGAGAGCAACATAACTTTTATCTTTTAAAAGTTTCCTTAAAAAAACAAGATAGCTTTCCTGATCCTCTTTATTGTATTTCTTGACACGCATTACCATATCCCATTCATCTATAATAAACACATAAGGAATTTTAGTTTGTTGGTAAGCAATATTAAGAAGTTTATATAATGTTAAATTTGGAGGCAATTTTAAGTCAGGATATTCACATTGTATATCATACATTAAAGTTTCCTCAATCTCAGAAATCATATCAAAAACACTGCTGTCACTAAAATCCGTCATGACAAGATGAACCACATTATATTTGTTAAGATGCTGTCCAAAGCTTTCATCTTTTGCAATTTCCAAACCGGCAAACAACTCTTTTGAATCGCAGTCACGACCATAGTAAGCTACAAGCATATTCGCAGCCATAGATTTTCCAAATCGTCGTGGACGGCTAATGTTGATGTATTTTCGGTTTGTACGTATAATACTATTGGTCTGTTTAATCAGCATCGATTTGTCAATATAAATTTCAGAATTTTTATTTTCCAGAAATAAATCATTTCCTTGATTGAAGTACATACCCATAGTACAACCTCCATTTAAAAAATTGTGTAACTGTTCAGAACCATGAACAGTTACGTTTAAGCCCATAATAATTCGCCTTCGGCGAAGGGGCTTAAACACTGTAAAATTTAAGTCTTCTTACGAAACACGCAGTAAATGCGTGTTTCTACCTGAATAGTTACAAAATTGTAGTTATTCAGTAACCGTTCACTTATAGACTGTTAAATTGTTACTGTTCACACCTACAGTGCTTACAATAATGTTAAACTACTTTAAAGATTATTGTATCATGTAATGGATATTTTTTAAAGAAAAAAACTGGTGACAGTTCAGCCGTTGGCTGGACTATTACCAGTTTTCAATTAAAACTTGCGGAATCTATTGTAACGTTCCGACACAATCTCTTCCTCTGTCATATTTTTATATTTTGCCAGAAACTCTATAATTCCTTCTTTCATCTGTCTTACAACATCTGAAATATCCTCTACATCTGCTGGCTGTTCTTCTGTAATTACTTTTTCTACAATACCAAGAGATTGTAATTCATTAGCGGTAATCTTCATAACATCAGCAGCTTCTTCGGCTCTTTTGCTATCTTTCCAAAGAATGGATGCAAATCCTTCTGGTGAAAGTACAGAATATGTAGCATTCTCCATCATCCACACTTCATTGGCAACACCCAGTGCTAAAGCACCACCACTTCCACCTTCTCCAATAAATATTGCCAAAATTGGAACCCTAAGTCCAGCCATCTCAAAAAGATTTCTTGCAATCGCTTCTCCTTGTCCTCTCTCCTCCGCTTCCATACCACAAAAAGCCCCAGGAGTGTCTACAAAGCAAATAATTGGACGATGAAACTTTTCAGCCTGCTTCATCAAACGTAACGCTTTTCGGTATCCTTCTGGATATGGCATACCAAAATTACGCCGCCCATTCTCTTTTAAACTGCGTCCTTTTTGCTGTCCGATAACCGTGACATACTGCTTTTCAATGGTAGCAATTCCACCTATAATTGCCCCATCATCCCGATACAAACGGTCACCATGAAGTTTTATAAATTGATTAAATACCCGGTTTACATAATCCTGTGTATATGGTCTCTCACTACTTCTGGAAATCTGCACTTTTTCCCATGCCGTTCTCTCTGTCTTTAACATTTCTTCCATCCTGCACCAAACCTTTCTGCAATTCTATCAAACATATCGTAACAGTTCAGCTGAGAGCTGACCTGTTACGGAATTGGGGCAAGCTCCGCATTATAAATTGCCCAATTCCAATCCTGTTTTAGTCTTTTTTACGGTCTTTAAAGCGGAGTGTACAAGACCTGCCTGAACTGTTACAACATATCTTCTAACAATATTACCATTTAGCAATCTGCTGCCGGATGGTAAGCACTCTTTAATAAGAAACGTAACACTCTCTTCATTTTACCTCTAGGTACAATCTTATCTATCATTCCATGCTCCAACAGAAACTCAGCACTTTGAAATCCTTCTGGCAATTTTTGATGAATTGTCTGCTCAATTACTCTTGGTCCTGCAAAACCGATTAATGCTTTTGGCTCTGCTAAAATCACATCACCCAACATGGCAAAACTTGCGGTAACTCCACCAGTTGTAGGATCTGTCAAAACAGAAATATACAATAACCCTGCCTCATCATGCCTTTTTAGTGCTTGTGCAGTTTTTGCCATTTGCATCAAGGACAACATTCCCTCTTGCATTCTGGCACCACCAGAACAACAAAATATAATAACAGGTAACTTTTCTTTTGTTGCCCGTTCCACCATTCTGGTCAACTTTTCTCCAACGATCATTCCCATACTTCCCATAAGAAAACTTGCTGACATTACTCCAATTGCAGTCTCTACACCATCAACTTTACCCTTTCCGGTTACAACAGCTTCAGAAAGTCCGGTATTTTGCTGATTCTTTTTAATCTTTTCTTCATATTTGGGAAAATTCAGAGGATTTTTTGTCTCCAACTCCTTATCCCATTCTTCGAAACTTCCGGCATCTAATATCATGCCCAAACGCTCCATCGGGGAAACACGAAAATAGTGTCCGCAATTGGGACAGATATGGTTCTGCTCAACTACGTCTTCTGTATAAATGATGTGGTTACATTCCCCACATTTTTGGAAGAGTCCCTCTTCAATCTCCTGACGACGATAACTCTCTACTACTTTTTTAGACTTTTTTTCCTGCTTTTTGAATAACATAGCAATTCCTCTTTTCAAATTGAATATTATCTATTAACTAAAATAGTTACGGTTAATCCAATTGACATCTCCCTTATGAAAAGCATCTTCATTAATGAGATTGTATTGAAATTCCACATTGGTATCCACACCCTCTATCACAAATTCGCTTAATGCACTGCGAAGTTTGTCTATGGCTTCCTCCCTGTTTTCACCATGTACAATTAATTTTGCAATCATAGAATCATAACAGGAAGGTATTTTATAACCTTGGTACATAGCAGAATCAATACGTATTCCATTTCCTCCCGGTAAATGCAAACTTTCAATGGTTCCCGGACATGGTACAAAACCTTTTTCCGGATTTTCCGCATTGATACGGCATTCTATAGAATGTCCATCTATCGTTATATCTTCCTGCTTATAACGAAGAGGCTCACCCATAGCAATACGAATCATTTCTTTTACTAAATCCATTCCTGTTACCATCTCTGTAACCGGATGCTCCACTTGGATTCGTGTATTCATTTCCATAAAATAGAACTTGTTATCCTGATCCAACAAAAATTCAACGGTACCTGCTGAATAATAATCTGCTGCCCTTGCCGCTTTAATAGCTGCTTCACCTAATCTTGCACGAAGTTCTTCATCTACAGCAGTCGACGGTGTCTCCTCAATTACTTTTTGATGCTTTCTCTGTATGGAACAATCCCGTTCTCCTAGATGAATGACATTTCCATACTTATCTGCCAGAATCTGAACCTCAATATGTCTGCAATCTGCCAGATATTTTTCCAAATACATAGCACGGTCTCCAAAAGCATTTTCTGATTCCTTTTGTGCTGTGGCAAATAAATCCAGAAATTCTCCTGCTTCTTTTACAATCCGCATACCTTTTCCGCCGCCACCAGACACAGCCTTAATAATAACAGGATATCCCATTTCATCTGCCATTTTCTTTGCTTCCATGGCATCAAATACAGGAACATCTCCTCCTGGTATTACCGGTACACCAGCTTCCTTCATTACTCTTCTGGCTTCTGATTTATTCCCCATCTTTTCAATACTTTCCATGCTAGGACCAATAAAATTAATGTGGCACTCCTTGCACATCTTTACAAACTTGCTATTTTCAGATAAAAAACCAAATCCAGGATGAATGGCATCTGCTCCTGAAGCAAAAGCTGCACTTAAGATTCGTTCCATACTAAGATAGCTGTCTTTTAATTTGTGTGGTCCAATACAGATTGTTTCATCTGCTAATTGTGCATGAAGTGCTTCTTTATCCACATCAGAACAAATTGCCACACTATGTATCCCCATTTCTCTACAGGCACGAATAATTCTTACTGCAATCTCTCCACGATTGGCAATTAATATCCGTTTGATTGGACTTGTTTCCACAAAATCAACCTCTCTTCCAATTCCTAAAGCAAGGCAAAAGTAAGCTCTGCTTCTACTGCCTTTTTATCACCCTTATAGGCAACTGCTGCTCCAATTCCAATTGGTCCTTTCACCTTTATCATCTCTACTTCTAAACGGAGACAATCTCCTGGAACAACTTTATCACGGAATTTAGCATTCTTAATTCCACCAAATACTGGTGTTTTTCCTTTATGCTCATCGGCAGACAAAATAGCGACTGCTCCAACCTGAGCCAATGCTTCTACAATTAAAACCCCTGGCATAATTGGTTCCTGTGGATAATGTCCACGAAAGAAATCTTCATGAAAAGTAACACATTTCGTGCCTACTGCACGTTTTCCCGGCTCTAATTCATCAATACGATCCACAAGCAAAAAAGGATGTCTGTGAGGGATAATCTCTTCTATTTCCTTAATTCCAAGCATTACAAATTCTCTCCTTCTATACTAAGCGAACCAGTGGCTGTCCATATTCCACTAACTGCTCATTTTCTACATAAATTTCAGCCACAGTACCATCTGCCTCAGCCTCTACTTCATTCATAAGTTTCATAGCTTCAATAATACCGATTGTCTGTCCTTTTGTTACTTTATCGCCAACAGAAATAAATGGTTTTTCTCCTTCTGCCTTTGCAGCATAAAAGGTTCCCACAAGTGGTGAAGTCATTATCTTTCCTTCTTTTGCACCTGTTTTTTCTACGATTGTTTCTGTGGTTGACAATGCCTGTACAGCAGTAGAAATAACTTCTGTTTTATCTGCAACAACAACCTGCTTTTCACTCTTTAGGTTAAGGCAGAAGTCCTCATCCTCCAGCCGCAAAGAAGTCATATTGCTATTATCAAAGCGATCCATAATCTTTAAAATCTTCTCGATATCCATCTGTTTACTTCCTTCCGTCAATAATACTTTTCCATAGATATACTAATTAATTCCATTTTTTTACCAAGATACTTGCATTATGTCCACCAAAACCTAAAGAATTGCTTAATGCATAATTCACAGTTTTACCGGTTTCTGCTTCTTTTGTATAATTCAAATCCAATTCTTCATCTGGCACCTGATATCCAACCGTTGCATGTATGTAATCTTCCATAACAGATTTCACACAAACAATAAATTCAACTGCACCTGCTGCACCAAGCATGTGTCCCACCATGGATTTGGTAGAATTCACATTTAAGTTATATGCATGTTCTCCAAAAACCTTCTTAATAGCCATAGTTTCAAACAGGTCATTGTGATGGGTACTGGTACCATGTGCATTAATATATTCCACATCTTCTGGGCGAATTTCAGCTTCTTGTAATGCTAATTCCATGGCACGGGCTGCACCCTCTCCATCTTCTGCAGGAGAAGTAATATGATATGCATCACAAGTAGCTCCATACCCTACTACCTCAGCCAAAATGGTTGCTCCTCTCTCTACGGCATGTTCATAGGATTCCAAAACAACAACTCCTGCTCCCTCTCCCATAACAAATCCATTTCTTTCCTTATCAAATGGAATAGAGGCACGCATAGGATCTTCTGATGTAGACAATGCTGTTAATGCTGCAAACCCACCAATTCCAATAGGAGTAACTGCTGATTCTGTTCCTCCTGCTACCATAACATCAGCATCTCCCCATTGAATATAACGAGCTGCTTCACCAATTGAATTCGTTCCTGTTGCACATGCTGTTACAATATTGTTGCATTTACCTTTTAGTCCAAACTGAATTGCCACATTACCTGCTGCCATATTGGTAATCATCATTGGCACAAGCATTGGTGGCACTCTTTTAGGTCCCTTATCTAACAATTTTTTGTGTGCACCTTCCATTGCCTCTAAACTACCAACACCAGATCCTACACACACACCAATACGGGTAACATCTTCTTTTTCCAAATCCAGCCCAGATTGTTCTATCGCTTGTCTGGCTGCTGCTACTGCATATTGAGAAAATAACTCCATTCTTCTTGCAGATTTTGGATCCATATAGTCTGCTGCCTTAAAATCATTAACTTCAGCCGCAACTTTTGCTTTATATTCTGTAATATCAAAACGATCGATTGTCTTAATACCAACCTTTTTTGCTTTCACATTATCCCAAAAGGTATCCACTCCATTTCCTATTGGTGAGATAATACCCATTCCTGTCACTACTACTCGTCTCTTTTCCATATCGAACCTCCAATATATTCTCTATCACTCGCTCTTATATATGCATACCGCCGTCTACAGAAATAGTCTGACCAGTAATATATGCTGCCTTATCTGATGCTAAAAATGCCACCGTTTCTGCAATATCTCTGGTGCATCCAAACCGCTTCAAAGGAATCATATCCATCATTTGTTCCTTTACATCATCCTTTAGCACCTTTGTCATATCTGTATCAATAAAACCTGGTGCTACTGCATTTACTGTAATCCCTTTTCCGCCAAGTTCCTTAGCCAAAGATTTTGTCATTCCTATAATTCCAGCCTTAGAAGCACTGTAGTTAATCTGTCCTGCATTTCCACTGAGACCTACCACCGAAGAGATACTAATGATATGTCCGCTTTTTTGACGAAGCATCTGTCTTGCTGCATGACGCATACAATTAAATGTTCCTTTTAAATTAGTTTCGATTACTGCATCAAATTCTTCTTCTTTCATTACCATAGTAAGATTGTCTTTTGTAATTCCTGCATTATTTACTAAAATATCCAGACTTCCATGTTCCTTAGCAACTTCCTTCATCATTTTTTCTACTTCAGCAAAATTGCTAATATCACAGCCATAAGAAACGGCGCCTTTTCCCATGTCCTGAATCTTCTTTACAATTTCCTCTGCTGCATCTTGGGAATGTGCATAATTAACAATGACTTTTGCACCATATTCTGCCAATGTAATTGCAATTTCACTTCCAATCCCTTTTCCTGCACCAGTAACCAGTGCAACTTTTCCTGTCAACATAACTATGTTTCCTTTCTTTTTTGAAACTTATGGGGTACTGTTCAGACCTTAGCCAATCCATAAATGTGTTAAAGTGGCTGTCTGAGTTTTTCTAAATCTTCCGTTTTTTCTATATTAATCAAAGTAACACTGCGGTCAATCTTTTTAATCAAACTTGTCAAAGTATGCCCTGGTCCAATCTCCACAAAAGTATCAACACCTTCTGCAATCATCTTTTCTACACTCTCCTGCCAACGGACAGAAGAAGACACCTGCTGTGCCAATAACTCTTTTATAGGTGCTGCTTCACTGATATATTCCGCTGTTACATTAGTGACATAAGGAATCTTTGGAGTACTTATCGTAACAGGTTCTAATTCTTCTGCAAGTTTCTCTCCAGCACCAACAAGCATTTTTGAATGGAAAGGTCCACTTACCTTAAGGGGCATAACTCGCTTTGCTCCAGCCGCAGTCAGTTTCTCTTTTGCTTCTTCCAATCCTTCTAACTTACCAGAAATAATAATTTGTCCCGGACAGTTATAATTTGCTACAGAAACACCTTCTATAGACTGACAGACTTCATCTATGGTTTCTTTTGTAGAACCAAGTACTGCATACATGCCACCAAGACCAACAGGCACCTCATTTTGCATATAAATACCACGTTTTCTGGTTAATTTTACAGCATCTGTAAAGTCCATCACTCCACTGACAACTAATGCAGTATATTCTCCTAAACTAAGACCAGCTGTTACATCTGGCTGTATTATCTCTAATACCGGTTTTGCTATTGCCATGCAAGCAGTAAGCAAAGCAGGCTGTGTATATTCTGTTAAATGTATTTTTTCTTCATCTTCAAAGCAAATCTTCTCTATATCAATATCTAGACAGGCATTAGCACTAGCAAATATTTCTTTGCTGCTCTGGCACTCCTCGTAAAAATCTTTTGCCATTCCAATTACTTGGGCACCCTGTCCCGGAAATACAAATGCTATCTTTCCCATGTTTTAACCTTCCTTAAAATAATTCCGTACTTTTCTTCTTTATAATCTGTTCCGCTTCGTTTGTTAATTCTTCAATGATTTCTTTACAAGTCTGTTCTTTTGAAATCAGACCGGCAACTTGTCCTGCCATAAAGGAACCACTCTTTTTATCTCCATCAAGTACTGCTTTTCTAAGGGAACCAAGTGTCAATTGCTCTAATTCTTCAAAAGACACACCCTCTTTTTCTTTCTTTAAATATTCTCTTGTCATGTTATTTCTAAGAACACGCACAGGATGTCCTGTTGTTCTTCCTGTAACTGCCGAATCAATATCCTTTGCTTTTAATACCAATTCTTTATAATTTTCATGTACAATACATTCTTCGGCTACCAGGAACCGTGTACCAACTTGCACTGCAGAAGCTCCTAACATCATTGCAGCTGCAAATCCTCTTCCATCTCCAATGCCTCCAGCTGCAATAACAGGTATCTCCACAGCATCTACTACCTGTGGTACTAATGTCATTGTAGTAAGTTCTCCAATATGTCCACCAGATTCGCATCCCTCGGCAATAACTGCTGCTGCTCCACAGCGTTCCATACGCTTTGCAAGTGCAACAGAAGCCACAACAGGAATTACCTTTACTCCTGCTTCTAACCAATCCTTCATATAAGGTTCTGGTGTTCCAGCTCCTGTAGTGACTACAGGTACTTTTTCTTCCACTATTACTTTTGCAATCTCCGCTGCTGCCGGGTTCAATAACATAATATTGACACCAAATGGCTTATCTGTTAATTCCTTAGTCTTTCGAATTTCCTCACGAACCTGTTCCGCATTGCTTCCACCTGCTGCAATGAGACCTAATCCTCCTGCATTGGAAACTGCGGCAACCAAATTATGCTCTGCAATATTTGCCATTCCACCCTGAAAAACCGGATATTGAATTTGTAAAAGTTTCATTACTTCTGTTTGCATCTTGCAAAACTCCTTCCTAAACTATTTATTATTTCGTCGCCTTTTCTAAATAATCTACTACTTCCTGTAATGTGTGCATATTGGATGCATCTTCTGTAGGAACTTCAATATCAAATTCTTCTTCAATTGCCATAACAAATTCAAATAAGTCTAAGGAATCAATCCCCAAATCCTCCTGAAGGTTTGTTTCTGGTGCAATCTCCTGTGCATCAATGTTCCACTGTTCTGCCATCATTTCTCTTACTTTTTCTAACATAATTTCTACCATACCTTTCTTTATTTTTAGCTAATCTATTCATTCAATCTGATTACTTCAGATTTAAATGCCTCTTAATCGTTAATTATTCATCTTGCATATTAATATTCATGAATAATTTTATTTAATTGTCTTTCATGTAAAAATAAAATCCTAAAATCCCTGTTACCAGCAACCCTATTCCAGCTAACATTGTAGCCATTTTTACATAACCATTGGAGAAAAAACGACGCAACATTCTTTGATGTCTTCTCAAATCTTTTTCCAAATGTAAATCCTCTAAAAACGAAGCATCCAACTGGTTAAACATACTAATTAATCTGTAGCTATCCATATCATTCTTTTCCAATGCTATTCACCTGCCAATATATCATATTCTTTTTTCATCTGTTTCCTGAGGCGGCTTAACTTACTATCCACCGCATTCACAGACATTCCCATATGAAATGCAATCTCCTTGGAACTTTGAAAATAATAATAACGTCTCAAAACCAGTTCCCGTTCCTTTTTCTTTAGTCCTCCGATAATACGATTCAAAACCTCCATATTTTCTTTACGTTCCATAGATAATTCTACATTCTGCTTCTGGTCTACATATTCCGCAGCTAAGTCACTCAGTTCTTCCTTTTGTGCCATTCCTTCTATTTTACTTATCTTGCGCAAACGATTGATGGAAGTATTTCGAACAATCACAGATAAATAAGTCTTAAAAGAAGCCTTTTGAAAATCAAAGTCTTCAATATGTTTCCAAACCTTTAAATATGTATCATTGACACATTCTTCTATATCTTCCCAATTGTTTCCCAGAATGCCTGTTGCGATATATACCAATAATTTTTCATATTTTTCTGATAATGCTTTCAAACCTTCTTCTTCTTGGTTTTTGATTAGTTTTACAATTTTATTGTCCCGCAACTTCTCACCTCCTGCTAGCATTGAGGATTGTTTTCATCGCATTCCTCTTATGTATACCCTTATTTTACCATAATCTTGCAAACTTTTTTTGACAAATGATGAAAAATGTCCATTCTGTTACAAAAAAATAACTTTTGTAACAGCTTTTTAGGATACATTATAGTTACAAAATCTTCTTTCTAACATTGTTGTTATAATTCTTGCATCCTTTAATAAAGTCTGTTATAGTTTTGTTAGATATAGAAAGGAGTACTTATCATGAAGAAAAATTGGCAAGAGCCTTGTATTGCAGAACTTACTATGAAAGCTACAGAAACTGAAACATATTATTGGGGTGGCACTCCAAGTGCTACAACAGTGCCAGATACATTTGATGCAATGAGTGGAGAGACTGGCTCTACTACACCTACACCAAGTGCAAAACCTGATAAACCAGGACAAGGTGGTAAATTCCCTTGGTTTCCTTGGTGGCCTTGGTAGGAAGTTTTCCTTCAAGGATATCTTAACAAAAATGAGGTATGGCTATGGTATTTATAGATATTTCCATAATCATACCTTTTTTTTATTCCGTTCTAAAATATCATACCAAGTACATCTTGCTTAAAACGTAACTGTTTAGAGCCATGAATAGTTACCTTAAAACTTATTATTTTATACAATCATACTTTGTTTTCTGATAGATTATTTTTTTTACTTCTTCTATTGTCTCCCCACAATAAGGTCTCTGAATCCTTATAATCGGCACATTTCCTGCTATATCTGCACATAATTGAAAAACTTCTGCAGACATCCCTATATATGGAAACATATTTTGAGTAAACAGATTAGACACTAACACTTTTATTTTATTGATCCCTTGTATTTCCTCCGTTATCACCTGATTTTCATATTCTCTCCACTCTTCAAGACTGGAATCATACCATTCTAATATAAAAATAAAATCTAACTTTTGTGGTTCTATAACAAACTTATCTCTTCTTGAAATGGCAAATTTATCCTTCTCTGGGTCAATATGTACTAAATCTTCCAAAGCATATCCCCATTTTTGTGCAGTGTCTCTGCAAAGTTTTTGTTGTGGAAATGCCGGATATAAATAAATTCCTTTGTCGGTCTTTCCTGCAATTACCATATCATCACTAATCATATCAGCACCACTTTCAAGCAAATCCATAGTAATTGTTGACTTACCTGCACCACTGGCTCCTGCTATTACCATTCCCTTTCCTTCTATAGCTACACAGCCACAATGAATAGCTATTTGATTCTGTAAATATGCATACATAGACATTCCATATCCTAGTACAAACTGTAACAGAAAAAGAGAATCACTATTTGAAATATTTTCTACATATATTTTTCCTTGTTTATACACTGCAAAAATTGCATATTTATTTTTTAGCCACATATAGTCCTTACCAGCATGTACAGGTTTTCCAGCTCCAAACTGTACTATCTCTTGTTTTATCTTTTCTGGTACTTGTTCAAAGATAATCTCCAGATCACAGGATTCCTCTTTCTTGGCTGGCACCAATTGAGCAATTTCCATTTCGCATCCAATAATATAACCATACAATTGATAATAATACATAACTCTCCCTCCTTACCTTTTTCCTTAATTATAACAGCTTCTCTTATTCCATTCTATAACAAATTGTGTAACCATTCCAAAAACAAAGTGGGCAAGCCCACATCAACTCCCCTAGCCCCTCATTCATGAGGGGATTGCACACTGCGTGCCAGATGCGTGTTGCATGTTTTTTTGCAACAATATTCCTTACGCATCTGTGCACATCCTAAGCAGAGGGTTTTTACTTTATAGGACGAACTTTCCTATAAAGTAAAAATCCTCTCCTTTGATTTCCTGCCAAAAGAGAGGATTTATAAGATATAAATCTTTGAACATTTATAATTTCCAGACTTATTTCAAATATTTATCATAATCATTCTTGTTATTCTTATCACTTTTTTTATCTTTTTTGTCATTTCCATCCCCAGTTAATAACACTCTTGCTAACAACCCGGATCCTGCTACAATCATAAGTATCATAATAATATATTCATATAAACTTTTTTGTTTAAAGCGGAATTGTACACTAGCAATAATGGATGCCACTATAATTACTACACCAAGAACTGTTATAACCTTTGCAAAGAAAGAATTTGGACTAATCACCCACCAAAATACTCCTATTATTAAAGGCACAATCACAAGTCCAGAAGGTATATTAAAAGAAGTGGAACCAATATGAAATGCTCCAAGTCCAAAGGATTCTACTACTACTGAGTTAAAAAGCCAATACAGCCCGGCTCCTAACAACACCACCCCTATAAAAAATGTCAACAACGGATTTTTTTCATTCATTTTAATCTTCCTTTCTTATGTATTGGTTAGTGTTCACTCACATGTATTATACCATAAAGGTTAAACTATAACCGTATAAGTTCCTTGCAACACCTTGATTATATCAAAAACTTTTTTATGTGTAAATAATCCCTTTCAAATTTTAATGAAACTCTAATTATACTCCAAGAATATTCACAACCTTATCCAAATTCGCTTGTTAGGGGCTTTTGCCCTAAGACCCTTTAAAAGAAAGCAGAGCGATGAACTTGTGAGATACCTCACAGCTTGTTGGCTCTGCTTTTTGGGAAAAGAGAAAAGGGTTAATTATTATTCGTGTCTATTGCAGCGGTTTGTTTCTGCATATCATTTAGTTTTCTATGAAGCGGTATTGCCATAAATACCGTTATGATTGCAGAAAGCACATCAGCAATCGGTCCTGCATATAGAATACCATTAACCCCCCAAAGCATAGGCAGGAGCAGGATAACAGGGATAAAACAAATCCCCTGCCTGCAAGCTCCAAGGATAAATCCGTCTCTACCTTTTCCTAAAGCGAGGAACAGGGAGGAATATACGGTATAAAATCCAAAGAGCATAATCGAAATACCGTTTGCCCTTAAAGATGCTGCTCCAATGCGAATCATCTCGGTATCGCCCTTTGTAAATTGGGAAACGATAGCAACAGGGAACAGAGCCAGTACCAGACCGAAAACCACACAGAAAACCGTAGACCAAAGGATAGAAGTCTTGATTGCTTCACGCAGCCGGTCAAACTTCTTTGCTCCATAGCTGTATCCTGCAATGGGTTGAAAACCTTTAATAAATCCGAATACGGACAGACTGCCCATAGAAATAAGGCGGGTGACAACCCCCATGCCAGCAATCGCAGAATCGCTATAATTGCCTGCGGCATTGTTGATTAAGGAAATGGAAACACTCGTTAATATCTGGAATACTAGTGTCGGAATGCCTATTTTGAAAATCTCAGACATAGTTTCCTTTGTATATGTGCAGTAGTTAATTTTAAAATGAAATACGCTTTTCTTCCGCAGGATATAGGTCAGATAAACGCAGGTTGAAACCACTTGCGAGATTGCTGTTGCTATCGCTGCCCCTGCCACGCCTAGGTCAATTACATAGATAAATAGCGGGTCTAAGGCAATATTGAGGACAGCCCCTATCAGCAAGGCACACATGGTTGTTTTTGCAGCCCCTTCGCTTGTTACGATATTATTCATGGTGACATTAAACACATTGAAAATACAGGAAACAATGTAGATACCTGCATATGTGGCGGCATAAGGCAAAATACTGTCGGTTGCCCCTAAGAGTTTCACGATAGGGTGTAGGAACACCATAAAGATAATAATGATGACTGCCCCGACGGATATGCTGCTGTATAATGCGGTACTTGCAACTTTATCCGCATTTTCCTTATCCCCACGACCTAGCAATCTGGAAATATAGGAAGCAGCTCCGTTGCCGAACAGCAGACCAAGACCAACAACGACCTGCCCAAGAGGATAGACGACGGAAATTGCCCCCATCTGGCTTTCGCCTAATCCGCCGACAAAGTAGGCATCCACAAGGTTGTAAAAAGCATTTACCAACATACCAATCATTGTTGGGATACCCATTACTAAAAGTGCTTTTGGAATGGATGCACTGCCGAGCAGTTCCATTTTTTTGCTTTGACTGTTCATTGTAATTCTCCTTTCACTCGATATATAGTTTATTATAGAGTACTATAAAATATAGTAGTTGCGACGCAGGGATTATAATACTATAATTTATAGTAGTTGTCAATAGAAAAGGAGGAATTTTATGGCGACCATTGATTTGATTGTGTTGGGAATGTTGAAAAAAGAATCTTTGAGTGCGTATGATATTCAAAAACTTGTGGAATACCGAAACATCTCAAAATGGGTAAAAATCAGCACACCGTCTATTTATAAAAAAGTGCTTCAGCTAGAAGAAAAGGGGCTGATTTCAAGCCATATAGAAAAAGACGGGAAAATGCCCGAAAAGGCGGTATATACTTTGACGGATGCAGGAAAAGAGGAATTTGAAAAGCTGATGATTGAAATATCCTGCAAGCCAATCAACATATTTTTAGATTTTAATGCCGTTATTGTGAATTTAGAAAGCATGACAAAGGAAAGCCAGAAAGAATGTCTGAACAACATTGAGAAAAATATAAATGTGATGAAAACTTATCTGGAAGAAAATATTACTTTGAAAGAAAATGACCCAGATATTCCCATTACTGGCATGGCTGTTTTACATCAACAGTTTCTTTTGGTACAGGCAATCGAACAATGGATTGTAATGCTTAAAGAAAAATTGCAATAACAGGGTATAACCTCAGAATGAAAATATAGCAAGAATCATGAAAAGATAAAAATTCCTTTGTGCTACAATACCTTACCAGAAAGGAGGAAGCCTAATGCAAGCTCAGACAGTACACATTGTTTCGCAGGCGATTCGCTATATCGAAGATAACCTGCATGATAAGTTGGATTTAGATATGGTAGCGGCTGCATTACACTATTCCAAATATCATCTGCATCGGGTTTTCACAAAGACTGTCGGTTTGACGATTCACGATTATATGAAAAGGCGGCAGCTTACAGAAGCAGCAAAACTTCTGGCGTTTTATGAAAATCCGATTATTGAAATTGCTTTTATGAGCGGATATGAAAGCCAGCAGGCATTTACAGATATTTTCAAGGCAATGTATAAAACTACCCCTGCGGAATTCCGGGAAGCGGAAGAATTTTATCCGTTGCAGCTTGAAATTCATCTGAAAGAGGAGCTTATAAAAATGGATTTTATAAAAGAAAATATAAAATTTGCCACACTTGCCGATGTGGATGACTGGATGGAGTTGGTAAACCTTACGATTGATGGATACCCCTGTCTGAATAGAGCAGAATACATTGAAAATCTGCATCAATATATTGCTAATAAAAAGGCACTGATTTTACGGGATGAGGGTATGGCAATCGGTATTATGGGATTTTCAACAGACACAGGAAATATAGATTTTTTTGCTGTACATCCACAGTATCGAAATCAGGGGATTACAAAGTTGTTTCTTGACAAACTTGTGGACGAACTGCTTTGTGGCAGGGAAATCACTTTAACAACATACCGTAAAGGTGATAAAGCAGATACGGGCTATCGTGAGGAATATTGCCGACTTGGTTTTGCAGAAAGAGAACTGCTTGTGGAATATGGCTATCCAACACAGCGTTTAGTGCTTCTTCCAGAAAACAAGGAGGAAGCAAGTAATGAAAGAAACAGGAAGAAACCCATTAGCTAAAAGTTTTAATACGATATCTCTTATCAAATTCGCTTTTCCAAGCATGGTTATGATGCTCTTTATGGGATTATACACCATCGTGGATACTATTTTTGTAGCTCGTTTTGTTGATACAAATGCCCTGTCATCCATCAATATCGTCTGCCCTGTCATCAATATTATTGTTGGACTGGGAACGATGCTAGGGGCAGGCGGGAGTGCGATTGTTGCGAAGAAAATGGGAAGCGGAAAACCCGAAGAAGCCAGAAGCAATTTTACTCTTGTCATCATCACAGGAATAATTACTGGTCTGGTTATTACTGTGATGGGATTGTTATTTCTGGATGAAATTATCTGGGGATTAGGTGCAAGCGAAATCTTATTCCCCTATTGCAAAGATTATCTGACAATACAGCTTATCTTTGTTATCGGGAACATTATGCAGGTGCTGTATCAAAATCTATTTGTAACAGCAGGAAAGCCAACATTAGGTCTTGTACTTTCTATTTTGGCGGGTATCGCTAATATTGTTTTTGATTATGTTTTTATTGTTCTGCTGCAAATGGGGATAAAGGGAGCTGCTATCGGAACAAGCATCGGATATATAATACCGACATTTATTGGTACAGTATTCTTTTTGACTGGCAGAAGTGAACTGCATTTTTGTAAACCTAAAATGGATGCGAGTGTATTGATAAAGAGCTGTTCCAACGGCATGTCTGAAATGGTAAGCCAGTTGTCGACTGCCGTGACTACATTTTTGTTCAATGTGACAATGATGAAATTGTCAGGCGAGGACGGAGTGGCAGCTATTACGGTTATCATATATTCACAGTTCCTGCTCACGACCCTTTATATTGGGTTTTCTATGGGAGTAGCCCCTGTTATAAGTTATAATTATGGGAGCGGGAACATGAATCAGCTAAAAAAAGTAGTCCGCATTTGTTTTTGCTTTATAATGACTATCTCAATTTTTGTATTCCTATTTTCTTTCTTTGCAGAAGAAAGCATTGCTAGGATATTTGCAGAGAAGAATGAAAATGTTTTTGAGATTACAAAAGCAGGGTTTACTATTTTTTCATTTAGTTTTCTGTTTTCTGGGTGCAATATTTTTGCATCTGCGTTATTTACGGCATTATCAAATGGAAAGACATCAGCAGCAATATCTTTCCTGCGGACATTTGCATTTATTACGATTTTCCTTTTGGTTTTGCCGAAATTTTTACAGATAGTAGGAGTATGGTTAGCCATTCCTATTGCGGAATTGCTCACTCTTATGCTGACGATATATTTAATATTCAGAAATCGTAAATATTACAAATATTTGTGAAAGGTAGGTTGTAAATTGAAACAAACAGAATGAATATTATGCCCTCTCTGTGGAAGAAAACCCGTAATAAAGTCAGGAAGGATACTGTTCTTATAAATTATCCTCTCTACTGTCCGAAATGCAGACAGGAAACATTGATTGAAGCAAAGAATTTACAAGTAACAGTCATCAGAAAGCCAGACACATTAGATTTAGAGCCGGTGAACTTGTGAGAATCACAGTTTGTCAGCTCTGTTTTTATGATAACCATAGGTAGGACAAGCCCACCGAATAAAAAAACAATGTTTGCGGTTTTTTTGTTCTAACTACCGCAAGAGTACGGCGAACTGTACCGCACACTACATCCGTGAAAAGTTTCTGCAAGAGCAGCTTGATAAATTGAGCAAAGAACAGAAATAGGTAGAAACACGCATTTACTGCGTGTTTCGTAAGAAGAATGAAAGTTGATTGCTACGTGCTACACACTCTCGCAATCACCAACTGTATTCGTATTTCGGGTTGTCACCCTACATACTCATACAGTTTAGCCAGCCAAATGTCTATATTTCTTTGCAAACAAGCTTGCACAAAACATAGCCGTTTGTCAGGACTTTCATAGTAAATTTTACAGTGTTTAAGCCCTTTCGCCGAAGGCGAAAGGGCTTAAACGTAACTGTTCATGATTCTGAACAGTTACTTTAAAATTACTTTATGATATACTTTCTTTCCTTTACGAATCTTGATGCTGTTTTTTAATTGTTCTTCTGTAATTCTTGCTTCTACAGCAACCTTTTCCTCATCTACAGAAACTCCACCTTGCTGAATCAAGCGTCTTGCCTCACCTTTAGAGCCAACTAGTCCACATGCTAACATTAAATCTAAGATACCAATTTCTCCATTTGTCAATTGCTCTATGGTAAGTTCTGTGGTAGGCATATTAGAATCATCGCCACCTTTGCCAGAGAACAATGCATGAGAAGCCTCTTTTGCTTTTGCGGCTTCTTCTTCTCCATGTACTAAAGCAGTTAATTCATAAGCCAAAATTTCCTTTGCCTCGTTCAACTGACTTCCTTCCCAGCTATCCATCTTTTCCACCTCTTCCAATGGAAGGAAGGTAAGCATACGGATACATTTCAATACATCCGCATCTCCTACATTTCTCCAATACTGGAAAAATTCAAACGGAGTTGTCTTATTCGGATCAAGCCATACTGCACCATTTGCGGTTTTTCCCATCTTCTTTCCTTCAGAATTTAACAAAAGGGTAATGGTCATGGCATACGCATCTTTTCCTAACTTACGGCGAATAAGCTCTGTACCTCCAAGCATATTAGACCACTGGTCATCTCCACCAAACTGCATGTTACATCCATAGTGCTGGAATAAGTGATAAAAATCATAAGACTGCATAATCATATAATTAAATTCCAAGAAACTAAGTCCTTTCTCCATTCTCTGCTTGTAACATTCTGCACGAAGCATATTATTCACAGAAAAATGAGGTCCCACTTCTCTTAATACATCTATATAATTTAGCTTTAACAACCAATCTGCATTATTTACCATGATTGCCTTGTCTTCCCCAAACTCAATAAAACGTTCCATCTGTTTTTTGAAACAGTCACAGTTATGTTGAATGATTTCTGGTGTCATCATAGTACGCATGTCCGTTCTTCCAGAAGGATCTCCTACATATCCTGTTCCACCACCAATCAAAACAACAGGCTTATTTCCAGCCATTTGCAATCGCTTCATTAAGCATAATGCCATAAAATGTCCTACATGAAGGGAATCTGCTGTTGGATCAAATCCAATGTAAAATGTTGCCTTTCCATTATTTACCAATTCTTTAATTTCTTCTTCATCTGTAACCTGAGCAATTAAACCTCTGGCCACTAATTCATCATAAATCGTCATTTTTTTCTCCTTTATATATTATTTCATATTGGTAACTGTTCAGAGCCCCTCATTCGGATTTTTCCAGAATATACATAATACCTAATAATTTCCCATAATGGCTGGTAAAAATCCTCATGTGGACATCAGTCCAATAAAAGTGAGTATACAAATTGCATAAATAAATTTATTTATGCAATTTGTATATCACTTTTGCTGGTTCTGAATAGTTACCCATATCGTAATTATAACTGCAAACCTTTGGTTTCTTCACATCCTAATACCAGATTCATACATTCAATTGCCGCACCAGATGCCCCTTTTCCCAAATTGTCAAATTGAGAAGATAAAACTATACGCTCCTCATTTCCTGTTACATAAATCTTAAGACCATCCCATCCTGCTTTTTCATTTCCTGCCAAAAATCCACTTTCTGCTATTGGATCATCAGATTCACTGACTTCAATAAATTTTGAATCTTTATAGTACTTTCTATAATAATTAAGCAATGAGATAACGGATTCTTTCTTTGCCAACATGTCAGTAAAAATCGGTACAGAAACCACCATACCACTGTAATAATCATCTATAATCGGGGAAAAGAGTGGTGTTCTTGCTAATCCTGTAATTTTCTGCATTTCTTTCAAATGCTTGTGTTGTTGGGTTAAAGCATATTCTCTTCCTGCACAAAATGCTCTTGGTCTGTCTTCATTTTCATAAGCTGCAATGGTCTTCTTTCCCGCACCACTATATCCAGACAATGCAAAGCTTGTAACTGGATAATCTTTTGGCAAGATTCCACCTGCAACCAAAGGATAGACAAGAGAAATAAAACCAGATGCATAACATCCTGGAACTGCAATACGTTTTCCATTTATAATATTGTCTTTATGTTCTTTTGATAATTCCGGAAAACCATACGCCCAACCTTCTTCTGTTCTATGAGCTGTAGAAGTATCTATAATCACCACATTGTCGTTCTCAACTAAGGATACTGATTCCTTAGCTGCAACATCTGGCAGACACAAAAATGTGATATCTGACTGGTTAATCAGCTTTTTTCTCTCATCTGGAGATTTCCTGTATTCAGGGTTGATTTTTAATAGTTCAATATCATCCCGTTCTGCAAAACGTTCATAGATACGAAGTCCTGTGGTTCCTTCACTTCCATCAATAAATACCTTTGTTTTCATATTGTATTCCTCATTTCTGCAAATCGTTTACTTATCCTAAATCATAACTATTTCGTTCTCTTATAGTTACTCTAAATGTAACTTTCATGGTTCTAAACAGTTACCCCTAAATCTTAAAATCCAGACACATTCTTACTTCCATAAAAGGTCTGACTTTGTTATCTGCAACAGCCACATGTGCAGGATGTGTTGCATAATTCTTTAGAGATGCCTCATCCTCAAAGGTAGAGTCCAACATCAAATCTGCATTAGAGGATGCCAAAGATTCTGTCTGTACTTTTATCTCTACCAATCCCGGAATCTGCCCAGCAAGTCCCTCTAATCCTGCTTTTACACCTTCTTTGATAATTTTCTTCTCTTCTTCTGTTTTCTCTTCTTTTATCTTCCATAAAATAATATGACGTACCATGTTACCTCTCCTTCTTGGCTTTTCCTAATTATTCTTTCTTATTATACCTATTTTTTTCTTATATGAAAAGCTTTTTATTGCAAGTTTACTATGAAAGTATTATATCGTTACTGTTCACTCACAAGCTTGACACTTGCTGTCAAGCTATGTGCCAAGAATGTAAAACAGCCAAGAATCCAGCCTTTCGCCGAAGGCGAACTTTAAATAGGCTGGATTCCGTTACTGTTAGCACCATAGGTGTGAACAGTAACATTATATCTATTGAAGAACTTGATGTATAGAGCTACTAGGGCGAAAACCTGATTTCCTATTTTGTCACTCTTAGAATATCCACAGTATGAGCACTTGCACCTAACATATCCCTTCTCTCGCAGGTAGATAAATGGTATTCTATAAATATTTTAAAAGTCTCCTCATCCATAGCATTTAACACCTGTCTCATATAATTTGCTGGTCCGTCTGGTGTAATAATCTTGATTCTATTGAGATTTGCTTTCTCATTCAATGCATCAATATCTTCAATTCTTACATAATCATACAAATCTTTTTCTTCAGAAACCACATGAAAATCTTTCGTCAACCGTTTTGCTTCCAAACTTTCTTTTATATGATTTTCTTTGAAGCCAAAAGTCAACACACTGTAATCATTCATACAATAAGCAACCAGAATCACTCCATTATTCTTTGTTACTCTTTTTGCTTCCAGAAGTGCCTGCAGCTTATCTTCCTGTGTATACAAATGATACATTGGTCCAAATATCAAAGTCAAATCAAAAGAATCCTTTTCAAAACGTGATAACTTTTTTGCATTCCCTTGATATGCCCGCACACTACTTCCCTTCTTTTTTAATATTCCCAGATTATATTTGACCAGCTCCACTGCAGTCACATCATATCCTTCCTCGGCAAGAGCTACGGAATATCTTCCTGTGCCAGCCCCTACATCCAGAATCTTGGGTTCTTTCATCTCTTCCAGATAAGTATGTATATATTTCATAGAGGTAATAAATTCAATCTGTCCATGCCGGCTGTTTAACCGTTTTTCTTCGTTAAATTTGTTATAGTATTTTTCTAAATCTGTCATTTTTTTCCTTCCAACTTTATGTATTCTAATATGCAATCTATTCTACATGCCTGTCATCCGCCGAAGGCTATTTCAGATAGGGTATTGTCCCATCTGATATAACCGAGTCTTTATACAAACTAATACTTACAAATAAAGACTTTCGTCACGCTTAACAGCTCAATTAGTATTTTCATTCTATCATATTTTACTTCTAATTGCTATCTACTGTATGTATAATTCTAGTTTACTGTCTCATTCTCATTTCATCAAATGTTACAGTTCACACTTGGTGCTAACTGTAACGGAATCCAGCCTATTAATAATTCGCCTTCGGTGAAAGGCTGGATTCTTCTCTACCACTACTTGTTCTTACGTACTTTGCAGCAAGTG
>CAMWUK010000050.1 GCA_947177415.1 uncultured Clostridiaceae bacterium | reverse complement strand
ATAAGGATGTTAGTATATGTATATGGAGGATTGGGCATGGACAAAAGAGCAGTAAGGATAAAAAGCATTTGTATTGAAAATTTCAAAAATGTAAATAATGGAAAAATTGAGTTAGAAAATAGAAGAAAAAAATATAGAACAAGTATAGTTGGATTGTATGGACAAAATGGATCTGGAAAGACAGCGTTAATTGATGCAATCCAATTATTAAAATATGCTCTGTCAGGGCGGGTTGTTCCTAATAAATATGCTGATTATATTAATATAGGTGCTCCATTTTCAACTTTAAAGTTTCAATTTGAGGTTCGTGACGAAAGGGGGAGTTACCAGATTTGGTATGAATTTTCTATGAAGAAGAAGGTAGACGAAACAAGTCAGAATATGGAAGATGTGAATGGTTCGGATATGAAAATTCGTGCAGTCATATTTGATGAAGTTTTAGCTTATGGATATTCCTCCCTAGATGAAAAAGTGCGTAAAGGGACATTTATAGATACCAGAACGGATGAGGTTTTTGTTCCGAAAGCTAAATTCTATGAACTTGTAGGCAATGAAAGAAGTATAACTACAGAGCTTTTGGTTGCAAAACGCTTGGCAGAAGTTACTTCAAGATCGTTTATTTTCTCAAGAGAATTGCTTCAAGTTATTAGAGACAATTGCAAAAACGAAAAATATAATTATATGATAGAGAGGCTTGTCAGTTTTGGTAATAGAGAATTGTTTGTTATCAATACAGAGAATTCAGGAATAATAAGTATGAATGTCTTGCCTTTGTCATTTAAGTATAAAGGGAAAGATTCAGAAGCTGTTGGTAATCTTATGTTTTCGTTGAATACACCGTCTTTCATACCAGAAGAAACACTGAGTGTTGTGCATAAAATAATTGATAATATGAATATTGTATTGAAACAGCTTGTGCCAGGATTGACGATTGGTATTGTGGATTTGGGAATTACTCTGCTGGAAAATGGTGAAAAAGGCAGATGTATTCAGCTTATGTCATACAAAAATAGTAAAGAGATTCCATTTCAGTATGAATCAGAAGGTATAAAAAAGATAGTGTCTATTTTGCAGCTTCTTATTGTAGTATATAATAATCCATCCATTACAGTAGCTATTGATGAACTTGATGCAGGGGTATTTGAGTATTTATTAGGTGAACTTCTTAATATTATTTCTGAAAAAGGGAAAGGACAACTTATTTTTACTTCACATAATTTAAGACCATTAGAGACCATTGATAAGGGATTCATTGCATTTACAACAACAAATCCTAATAACCGGTATATAAGAATGACAAATGTCAAGGGGAATAATAATCTTCGGGATTTCTATTATCGGGATATTGTATTAGGTGAACAGAGTGAGCAGGTATACTGTCCCACAAATAATTTTGAAATAGCCTTAGCTTTCAGAGAGGCGGGTGAAGTGTTTGACACGTAAAAAAATTGTATTAGTTATTGTCGAAGGTGTGTCGGATGACACAGCTTTAGGTATTGCACTAGCAAACTTTTATGACAAGGATACAGTATATATTCAAATTATGCATGGAGACATTACTACCAAAAGGGGGAATAGTCCACAAAATATTGTTTCTAAAGTAGGAAATGTCATAAGTCAATTTGCAAAGTCCAATCATTATACAGCAAGAGATTTTAAGCAGATAATACACATTGTTGATACTGATGGCGTATATATTCCAGATGATAAGGTTATTAAAGATTTGGAATGTCAAGGAATTTTATATGAAACAGATGGTATTCATACAACAGATACACAAGGAGTAATTAACAGAAATAAGCAAAAACGTGATAATTTATATAGGCTTCGTTCTTGTACGAATATTTGGAGAGTGCCTTACAGGGTTTATTATATGTCCTGTAATTTAGATCATGTTTTACATGATAAACGAAATAGTACAGAGAAAGAAAAGGAAAATGATGCGTATGCTTTTGCAAAGAAGTATAAAGATAATCCGGAAGGTTTTGTTGAGTTTCTGTGTGAGTCAGAATTTTCAGTAAAAGAAGAGTTTAAAGCCTCTTGGGAGTATATTGAAAAAGAAATGAATTCTATTGAACGTTATACAAATTTATGTATATGTCTTGAAGAAGAGAATAAAATAAAAGAGTTACTGTTCACACCTATGGTGTAAACAGTAACGGAATCCAGCCTATTAAGAGTTCGCTTTCAGCAAAAGGCTGGATTCTTGGCTGTTTTACATTCTTGGCACATAGCTTGACAGCAAGTGTCAAGCTTGTGAGTGAACAGTAACATAAAAGATTCTAATGAAGAAATTGACAAAAAAATTTCATTGACAAAATAAGAGATATAGCATATAATATTACTTGTCTGTTTTTGAGATAGACAATTTTTGTTTGGGGCGGGATAGCTCAGTTGGCTAGAGCACACGGTTCATACCCGTGGTGTCGCTGGTTCAAATCCAGTTCCCGCTACTTTAATATTTGCCTTATAAAAAGACCAAGATATAAAAGTTTTTATATCTTGGTCTTTTTTGTTTTATAGGAAAGTTCGTCCTATATTGTAACAACTTTTGTCGAAAGATTTTTTGCAGGTGAAGACAAATTATGACCTTTTTTATCTTAAGTTCTATATACAATAACAAAAGAAGGAAGATAGAAAGATAGAAAGGTGGAAATCCAGATGAGAATCAAAGGATTAGGGGAGCGAGGCAGTTTGCTTCTATTAATTAGTTTTTTTGTAGGGCGAATGAATGTACTGGGAATCCAGCCATTTGTAGTTGGATTTTTTATGGCAGTGTGTTATGAGGGACAACTTCCTAAGATATGGTATTTAATCAGTTTACTGCTGGGTATAGGAAGTAGTTATAGTTCTGTAGAGGTTGTAAAATATGGCATTATATTGATATTTTGTGTATTGGTTGTGGTATTTGCGGAAAAAAAAGTATGGAAACTGACACTCCCTTGTTATGGAATAATAGGCGGAAGTATGGTACTGTTGGTAGAGGGCTTCTGGAGTAATCAGAGTGTACTTTATAGTACAGATATTATTATGATTTTGCTGGAAGGATTATTGGCAGTAGTTTTTTGTCATATTTTATATGTGGGGATACATGGTTTGCTAATAGGAAAATCTGCAGCATACATAAAAAATGAAGAATTAATTTCTGGAATTGTTTTGGGAAGTATTGTAATTTATGGTATTCCTTTTTGGGAAAGTGAAGAATTTGTATTGTTGTCTATGCTTCTTTCTTTTTTGGTGCTATTTTTTGGATATAAATATGGTGCAGGAGCAGGGAGTCTGGCTGGAGCTATAGCAGGGTTATTTTTGCTCCCTAAGGAAGAAGGATTTGCCACACTTGGTATTCTTTCATTATTAGGAATTGGAGCTGGGATGTTTCGGGAACTGGGTAAATTTGTTAGCGGGACAACCCTTTTACTTTTGTATATTGTTCTTGGTAAATATTTTGATGAAACTTTATGGGATGCAGGGAAAGTAAGGGCAGTAGTAGCTGCGATTGTATTATTTTGGTTCTTACCAGCAAAATGGATAATGCCTATAGATTTGGATCTTGGGCGAGAGGAAGAACAGGATGTAGAACAGATGCAAAAACAAATAAAAAGACGGTTGAGTCAGGCAGCAGAACCTTTTTTTCGGTTATCCAAAGCTTTTATGGAATTAGCAGATAAGCGGATTCAGGTGGAAGAAGGAGATATGGAGCAGGTGTTAAGTGAGGTGACAGATTCTCTTTGTATATATTGTGAAAAGTCAAATAGATGTCTTGGATATACCAGACATGAGAAATATAATACAGCCGGTTGCCTTTTACAACCGGCAAGAGAGCGGGGGATTATAGAAATTGGAGATTTGCCAGTGAATTTTGCAAATAAATGTGATTATCTGGACAGCTATATTCAGGAAACAAATCAGGCACTACGAATGGTTCATATACGGTTAGAGTGGCAGAACCGTTTGGCAGAAAGCAGAGAGGCCATAGCAGAACAGTTCCGGGATGTAGGACAGTTATTGCGGGATTTCCAAGGAGATACTACACAAGAAGATATTATGTCATTGGAACAAAAGAAGGAGATTATAGCTGTATTAAAGAGAAACCAGATAATGGTAAAAAAAATAGAACAAATAAAAAAGAACAATGGATTTCGTGAAGTACATCTTGTAGCAAAAGGGAAAAAAGGTGTCTGTGTTACAACAAAAGAATTATCAAATTGTATCAGTGTGTTAATGGAAAAAAGTTTTGTTCCTTCTATGGAATGTCATCACGTACTGGGTGGAGAATATGAAAAGATTATATTGTTGGAAGATACCCAGTTTCATGCAATAACAGGATTAGCGAGGATAAATAAGGAGGGAGAAGAAATTTCTGGAGATAATTTCTCTTTTGTACGGCTGGATAGTGGAGTTATGGTTATGTCTTTAGCGGATGGCATGGGAAGTGGAGAGACAGCTTGTCAAGAAAGCACATGGGTGATTGAGCTGCTGGAAACTTTTCTGGAAGCAGGAGTAGCAGAAAAAACGACTATTCGTTTTATCAATTCTATCTTGGTATTAGAATCTGAAGAACAGAGATTTTCTACTTTAGACATGGCTATGATAAATTTATATACTGGGGTTTGTGAATTTGTAAAAATGGGAGCAGCAACAGCATTTATTAAGAGGGATAACTGGGTGGAAACTATTAGTTCTTCTACACTACCTATGGGAGTATTTAATCAGGTGGAGTATGAAGATATTTCCAAGAAACTATATCATGGAGACTATATTATTCTTTTAAGTGATGGTGTGCTAGATGCAGCTCCTTGTGTGGAAAAAGAACAATTTTTTCAGGGATTTATACTCTCTCAAACATGTCAAAATCCAAATGAACTTGCACAAAATATATTGGATTTTGCAAAAAGCCAATGTGAACAGGATGCTTTTGATGATATGACAGTGCTTGTGACAGGAATCTGGAAGAAATAAACCGGGATTATTGACGACCTTAAGCATAAAAAACAAAAAATAAAACAACATAAAAAAAGAAAAAAGTTTGTATTTGTGAATATAGAATACTTAATCCAGTAATTATAAGAAAAAGTATTAGGAAAAACATACAAAACTATTGTGCAAATATACGGTTTTTAAGAAGATATAACAAAAGAATTGGAATAAAATGCAAGTTTATGATATAATTTATTATGAAATTGTTGTATGGTATTGTTACTGTTTACACCATAGTGTGAACAGTAACATGGTATTTGAATTTAACACACACAAACAGACATAATTAACAAGGAGGTAATGGAATGAAGAAAAAGACAAGAACATTCATTGCTTTGTGTATGGCACTAATTTTAGCTGCCAGTTCAGGAATGAATGTAAGAAGAGACGTAACTCCTGTAAAAGCAAAAGCAGTGGTTGATAATATGAAAAGTGAGGAATCCATACAGGCATTTAAAGTGACTATGGATGATACTGGGTACATTACCGCAGATAGTGCTGACAGTCTTGAGAATCAGAAATTCTCATGGGACAATGCAACCGTATATTTTGTATTGACAGATCGTTTTAAAAATGGTGATACCAGCAATGACCACTCTTATGGCAGGGGATTGCAGGCAGATGGCAGGACACCCGTAGAAGGACTTGATAGTGCTAATAATCCCGGAACCTTCCATGGTGGTGACTTAAAGGGTATGACGGAAGTGGTAGAAGATGGGTATTTTAATGAGTTGGGTGTAAATGCTATCTGGATTACAGCACCTTATGAGCAGATTCATGGTTATACATCAGGTAATAAAAAGAGTAATAATGCCAATACATATCCAGATCCTGAGAAGGGTGGTTTTCCATATTACTCCTATCATGGTTATTGGACATTAGACTACTCGAATATTGATGAAAATATGGGTAGTGAAGAAGATTTTGAAAAATTTTGTGATGCTTGTCATGAACATGGAATACGTGTAGTTATGGATGTTGTAATGAACCATGTAGGTTATGTTACGATGCAGGATGCCGTTGATTATGGCTTTGAGGGTGCATTAAAAGGGGATTGGCAGACCTACTATTATGGAAATTCTACTTACCTAATGGGTGGAGATCCAGAAAGTGAAACTTATTGGGATAAAACTGCTTCTGTATGGTCAAAATGGTGGGGACCTGCATTTGTGAAGGCAGATTATCCGGGATACACAGCCGCTGGCGGTGGTGATATTGAAATGAGTTTGTGTGGTTTGCCAGATGTTATGACTTCAAAATCTGCTGCAGAAGGGGATACACCACCACTTCTTGTGAACAAATGGACGAAAGAAGGAAGATTGTCTAAGGAACAGGGAGAGTTGGATGATTATTTTAGTAGGACAGGTAATAAAAAACAGGCACGGTATTATATTATCAAATGGTTATCTGACTGGGTGCGTGAATATGGTGTAGACGGTTTCCGTTGTGATACCGCAAAGCATGTAGATATGGATGCATGGAAAGATTTAAAAGAAGAGTGTGTATCTGCATTAAAGGAATGGAGAAAGAATAATCCGAATAAGCCTGGTGCAAAATGGACAGATGATTTCTGGATGACAGGAGAAGCATGGGGACATGGAATGGGAAGAAGCCCATACTATGACAATGGATTTGATTCCATGATTAACTTTACATTCCCTAAAGGCGGATCTCCAAGTACAATGGAGGGTACCTATAGTAGTTATGCAGAAGCAATTAATAGTGATCCAACTTTTAACTCGTTAAGCTATATTTCTTCTCACGATGATTGTTTGACAAGAGGTAATATGATAGATGCAGGGACAGATTTGTTATTGACACCAGGAGCTGCACAAATTTATTATGGCGATGAAAGCAACAGACCAATTGGCTGGGAATCATGGTTTTCATCAGACTATACAGACCAGAGATACCGTACTGATATGAACTGGGATTCTATGGATCAAAAGGTGTTGTCACATTGGCAAAAAGTGGGACAATTTAGAAATAATCATATTTCTGTAGGTGCAGGACAACACGAAATGTTAGAAAGTGAACCATACACCTTCAGCAGAACCTACAATCTGGAAGAAGAGGATGAGGATAAAGTAGTATGCTGTCTTCCGGGCAAAGCAGGAACTTATGATGTGAATGTAGGAGATGTATTTGAAGATGGTGAGACAGTTACGGATGCCTATACAGGGGAAAAAGCTGAAGTTTCTGGAGGAACAGCAACCTTTACCTGTGATGCCAATGGTGTTATTTTAGTACAAGGTTCTGGAATTGTAAAAGCAAGTGTCAATGCTAAAACAAAGAACAAAGCAACAACATATTCTTCTGATACTTTTGATATTACTTTAAGAGCAAATAAAGCAAAAGATACTTATTATTCCATCAATGGAGGGGAAAAAGTGGCATTTAATCCGGATGATGTATTGACCATTGGTGGAGATACTGCTTATGAAGAAAAAACAGAAATTACACTTTATGGCATTTCAGAAGATGATGGATCTGAGTTGGAGAAGAAGTTTACTTACCAGAGAGGTAAAGAGCCAACAGTAAGTGATGGTGAATTTGCAATTAAAGTGAAGAAATCCGATTTTAGTTCTGCACCAACTGTTTTTGCATATTCCAATGATAAAAATGAAACTGCTTTTACAGGAAAATGGCCAGGAGATGCTTTTGTAGAAGATGATGATGCGGATTATTATATTTATAAAAATGACAAGATTACAGATGAGGCAAGAATTATTCTTGTTTCGGGTACATGGAGATCTACTCCGGAAATGGCACCAGGATTGTTAGCTAAGGGAAGTATGCTTTATGACAAAACATCAAATGAATTAAGTGAAGTGCCATCTGGTGAACCTGGAAAGGTTATTATTAAGTATGTAGATCAGAATGGTGAGGAGTTAAAGTCGATTTACCGTGTAGGTGTTGTAGGAAAGAAATACAAAACCTATCCAGCAGTTATTGATGGATATACCTTGGCAGAAACACCAGATAATGCAGATGGAGAATTTGAAACAGAGTCTGAGGTGACTTATGTATATACCAATGGTTCTGCAAATGTTACTCCAAAACCAATAAAGACAATATCTCCAACACCAAGTGATAAGGATGATAAAAAAACACCAGCACCAACGGATGATATTGGAACAAATGTAACTGCAAAGCCAATTCCAACAGAAGAAGTAAAGGAAACAAAGAAACCTATTCAGGAAACACAAAAACCTATTAAAGAAACACAAAAGCCTTCTCCAACAAAAGAACCAACTCCAACACAGGGAAACAGTTCTGGTGGAAAAGATGATAAACCAACAAAAACGATAGTGCCAACCAAGACACCAACATCAACTACGAAACCAACAAATGTGCCAACTAAAACAAATGTACCAGTGAAGACACCAGAACCAACAGGTTTTGATGAAATGGAAACAATGAATATTGTTACCGATACATCAACATACTATGTAAATAGAAGTATTAAGTTTTATAATGTTTTGAATTCTTTTATTTCGGATTGCAAGTATGTAACAAAAATTAAGGACAAGAATGGTAAAGTATTAAAGACATTTAATAAGGTAAACTTTTCATGGACTCCAACTAAAACAGGTACATATACAATAGAGACAGAGATAACCAATGGAAATGGAGAAATTGAGGGTTATACAAAGAAGACAATTAAGGTTGTTTATCAGCCGCTGTCTCTTAGTAGTTTTATCATAAAGAAGTCTGGAAATAAAAAAGCAAAGATTACAGTAAAATCTGCCGGAGGAAAAGGAACAGTCAAATATAAATTTAGTGTAAAGGCTCCTGGTACAAAGAAAAAAGTGGTAAGAAACTTTAGTAATACCAAATCAATTATGATTAACACAAAGAAAAAGGGTATTTACACAGTTTATCTGGAAGTAAAAGACAGTAGTGGTATTCATATTTTAATAACAAAAAAATATAAAAAATCTTAAGTGTCCTGACATTGACTTTTTTATCATTTTATACTATGATAATTAAAGTAGAGTGTGAAAAGACGAAGATGGAGACAGTAAACTGTATGGAAGTGTTTCAGTGAGCCGGTGATAGTGGGAAACCGGTACTAGTATATGCAGTGGAATATCACTCCTAAGTTGCAAGCTGAAAGGATAAGTAAGCTGAGCCGGGTTCCACCGTTATATGGAGCATGTATGAATGCATTTTGCAGAGTACAGTCGAATAGGTGGTTAAGATTGCTAGAGCTTTCGTCCTGTTTGGGACGAAAGCTTTTTGTATATCTGGCAGGATATACAAAAATGTTCGCATTGTGGACAGGGTATCTACTTCGTTTTCACAAATGTATGAAGGGGGAAAAATATGGAATTATGGGATGTGTACGACCAGTACCTACAAAAAACAGGCAGAACCCACATAAGGGGGGAAGAGATGCCACAAGGTGATTATCATTTAATTGTTCATGTATATCCAGTGAACCATAAAGGAGAAATACTTATACAAAAGAGAGCCAATACATTAAAGACGAAACCAGGAATGTGGGCAATTACTGGAGGATCTGTAATTGCAGGAGAAGAGATGTTTGCTGGATGTTGCAGGGAATTAGAGGAAGAACTGGGAATTGCACCACCAAAAGAAGATTTTCGTTTGCTTAGTATTACCCAGAAGCCAGGACGTTATCGTTGTGTCTGGATGGTACGTTCCGATGCCGAATTATCTGACCTTACTTTACAAAAAGAAGAAGTGACAGATGCCAAGTGGGCAACACCAGAGGTTATTATGGATATGGTGAAGAAGAAAGAATTCTGGGAATATGACTATCTAGACTGGATATTTTACCAGATACAGCAGTTGCGGGAAAGTGGCTGGATTACAAGAGAGAATTAGTAAAATGAGATAAAAAAAAGGAGGATTAGAAATGTATCAGAAAGTTGATAAGAATCTTAATTTCGTTGACAGGGAGAAAGCAGTAGAGAAATTTTGGAAAGACAATGACATTTTCAAGAAAAGTATGGATTCAAGAAAAGAAGGGGAAACCTATACTTTTTATGATGGACCACCAACCGCCAATGGTAAGCCTCACATTGGACATGTGTTGACCCGTGTTATCAAGGATATGATTCCAAGATATCAGACCATGAAAGGGAAAATGGTGCCAAGAAAAGCTGGATGGGATACCCATGGACTTCCAGTAGAATTGGAAGTAGAGAAACTTCTTGGCTTGGATGGAAAAGAACAAATTGAAGAATATGGTTTAGAGCCATTTATCACAAAATGTAAAGAATCTGTATGGAAATATAAAGGTATGTGGGAAGATTTTTCGGGAACCGTTGGTTTCTGGGCAGATATGGACAATCCTTATGTTACCTACCACAATGATTTTATTGAATCAGAATGGTGGGCTTTAAAGACTATCTGGGATAAAAAACTTTTATATAAAGGCCATAAGATTGTACCTTACTGTCCACGTTGTGGAACTCCCCTTTCTTCTCATGAAGTGGCACAGGGATACAAAGATGTAAAAGAAAAATCTGCTATTGCAAAGTTTAAAGTTGCAGGTACAGAGGATGAGTATATCTTAGCGTGGACCACAACACCTTGGACATTGCCTTCTAACGTGGCTCTTTGTGTGAATCCAAACGAGCAATATGTAAAGATAAAAGTGCAGGTAAATGAAAAAAATGATGTGGTAAAAGAAGGGGAAGAAGATACCGCTGTTAGTACAGAATATTATATTATGGCGGAAGCTTTACTTTCTTCTGTGATTGATGGGAAATACGAAGTAGTAGAGACTTACGTGGGTACAGATTTAGAACACAAACAGTATGTACCATTGTTTGATTATGCTTTTAACAAACCAGATGGAACAGTAGGAGACCCTGGTGACCGTACCATGGTTGGAAACAAAAAGGCTTTTTATGTGGTTTGTGATACCTATGTAACCTTGACAGATGGTACTGGAGTGGTTCATATCGCTCCTGCATTTGGTGAAGATGATGCGAAGGTTGGTCGAAAATATGACTTGCCTTTTGTACAGTTAGTAGATGAAAAAGGTGAGATGAAACCAGAAGTTACGGACATGGCAGGTGTATTCTGTAAGAAGGCAGATGAACTTGTGTTTAAATCATTGGCTGCAAAGAAACTGCTATTTAAAGCGTTGAAATTTGAGCATAGCTACCCATTCTGCTGGAGATGTGATACCCCATTGATTTATTATGCAAGAGAATCTTGGTTTATTAAAATGACAGCAGTAAAAGATGATTTGATTGCAAATAACAATACCATTAATTGGATTCCAGCAACTATTGGAAAAGGTCGCTTTGGTGACTGGTTAGAAAATGTGCAGGACTGGGGGGTAAGCCGTAACCGCTACTGGGGAACACCATTAAATATCTGGGAATGTAGTTGTGGATGCCAGCATGCCATTGGAAGTATTGAAGAATTAAAGAGTATGTCGGATAATTGTCCAGATGATATTGAATTGCATCGTCCATACATTGATGCGGTAACCATCAAATGTCCAGATTGCGGCAAAGAGATGAAGAGGGTACCAGAAGTGATTGACTGCTGGTTTGATTCAGGCTCTATGCCATTTGCACAACATCATTATCCATTTGAAAATAAAGATTTATTTGAGAAACAGTTCCCAGCAGATTTTATTTCAGAGGCGGTAGACCAGACCAGAGGATGGTTCTATTCTCTCCTTGCAATTTCTACCTTGCTGTTTAATAAGGCTCCATATAAGAATGTTATTGTTCTCGGTCATGTGCAGGATGAGAATGGGCAGAAGATGTCTAAGTCCAAGGGAAATGCTATTGATCCAATGGAAGCATTGAATGAATATGGTGCAGATGCCATTCGTTGGTATTTTTATATTAACAGTGCTCCATGGCTGCCAAACCGTTTCCATGGAAAGGCAGTAACCGAGGGACAGCGTAAGTTTATGGGTACTCTTTGGAATACTTATGCATTCTTTGTTTTGTATGCGGAAATTGACGAATTTAATCCAAAAAATTACATTTTAGATTATGAGAATCTTCCGGTTATGGACAAATGGCTGCTTTCTAAGCTGAACACAGTTGTAAAAACGGTAGATGAGAATTTATCAAATTACAAGCTGCCAGAGACAGCAAGAGCATTACAGGAATTTGTAGATGAAATGAGTAACTGGTATGTACGTCGTGGACGTGAGCGTTTCTGGGCAAAAGGAATGGAACAGGACAAGATTAATGCATATATGACTTTATATACTGCTTTGGTTACTATTTGCAAAGCAAGTGCACCAATGATTCCTTTTATGACAGAGGATATTTACCAGAATATGGTAAGAAGCATAGACAAGAATGCTCCAGAGAGTATTCATCTTTGTGACTTCCCAACAGTAAAAGAAGAATGGATCGACAAAAAGCTTGAAGCAGATATGGAAGAGGTATTAGAAGCAGTTGTATTGGGACGTGCCTGCAGAAATACAGCCAATATTAAAAACAGACAGCCAATTGGCAAGATGTTTGTGAAAGCAGAGAATGAATTGTCTGATTTCTACAAAGAAATTATTGCAGAAGAATTGAATGTAAAAGAAGTTATCTTTACTGAGGATGTAAGAGAATTTACTTCTTACACCTTTAAGCCGCAGTTAAAGACTTTAGGCAAAAGGTTTGGTAAAGATATCAATGCCCTAAAAGAATTTCTTGCAAACTTAAATGGCAATGAAGCAATGGACGAATTAAATGAAAAGGGTAATTTAACCATTCACTTTAATGATAAAGATGAAGTGTTGGAAAAAGATGATTTACTGATTGAAGCCGCACAGATGGAAGGCTTTGTATCAGAAAGCGATCATGGTATTACTGTAGTTCTGGATACTACGCTGAATGAAGAGCTTATTGAGGAAGGATATGTTCTTGAGCTTATCAGCAAGATTCAGACAATGCGTAAAGAAGCAGATTTTGAAGTGATGGATCGCATTCATGTTTATGCAGATGGCAATGATAAGATTGCACAAGTCTTAAAAAGAAATGCAGACAGCATTAAAGAAAAGGTTTTGGCAGACAACATTATTCTTGGTGATGTAGATGGTTATGTAAAAGAATGGGATGTAAATGGCGAGAAAGTTACAATGGCTGTAGAACGAATCAATCGATAAAAATTCCAAATAGTGGCTGTATGATAGTGTGTTAAGGCACACATCTATACAGCCATTTGTCTGGGGAATACATATAGGTGGTAGATTTTAATCGTCTAACATAGATAGAAATACAAGGAGGAATTTCTATGAGAAAATATAGTTATAAAAAAATATACGGAATTTGCATAATTCTTTTTCTGGGCTTTGCGTGTTTTATGATGAAAACAACAGAGATTCAGGCACAAGAAGTAGAGGAAACAGCAGAGGAAGAAACATTTGCTTACAATTTTCAGGAAGAAACAGATTCTTATGAAGTTATAGCAGTATTACAAGATAAAGAAGAATTGGTTATTCCGGATACCTATCAGGGAAAACCAGTTACAAGTATTTGCAACAACGTATTTGGCGAGTCTTTGCAAGCAAAGAAAATTGTTCTTGGAATCAATATTGAAAAAATTGGAGATTATGGATTTTACCAGACATCAGCAGAAGAAATTATATTGCCAGAAGGGTTGGTTTCTATAGGGGAACGTGCATTTAGTGGTGGGAAAATAGAATCTGTTATCATACCAACAACAGTTACCCAGATGGGAAAATATGCTTTTGCTTCCTGCAAAAGTCTCACAGGTGCCAGCATCAGTGGAAATTGTGAAAAGATTTCACAAGGAGCCTTTCAAAACTGTTCCAATTTATCAGAAGTAACTTTGCAAAAAGGACTTACTACGATAGGAGATGCCGCTTTTCAAAATTGTATCAGTTTGAAAAAGATAAATCTTCCAGATGGTACAAAGACCATAGGAAAAAGTGCATTTGCAGGTTGTAGTAAGTTGTATCAGATTGTAATACCAGCATCTGTGAAAAATATTGGTGCATCTGGTGCTTCAAAAAAACCATTTAAGGGATGTAATTTCCAGATACTTACTTTTGTAACACCAGAGGGATCTGCTGCATACCAATATGCACAGAAAGAATATATGGAAAAATATGAAAGGGGTATTTTAACCAGCACCACAACTGCCCAAAAGATTGATGCAAAGAGCAGTCACATGTATGTGGGTGAGGAACGTCAAATTAATATTTATAATTATGGTGGAACAAAGCTTTCTATCAAAAGTTCTAACAGTAAAGTGTTATCTGTTTCGTCTTATGGAATTTTAAAAGCAAAGAAGACTGGAAAAGCAAAAATAACTTTAAAACTTGATAATATTACACATACTTATACTTTCCAAGTATTAAAGAGAACAAAGCAAAATGTATGTAAAGTAATAAAGGAAGTTTATGTTACCCCAAATATGTCTGATTATGAGAAAGTAGTGGCAGCAAATGAGTGGTTGGCAAGAAATATAGCTTATGATAAGAGATATTACCAAGGACTTCAATATCTGCCTTATGAGAGCTACACTGCCCAAGGGGCATTAGAAAAAGGTCTGGCAGTTTGTGAAGGATATTCTTATGCTTTTATGGAAATTATGGATATGTATGGGATTCCATGTAAAAAAGTAAATGGTTATGTGAAAAGTGGTTCTGGACAACAGGGGCATGCATGGAATCTGGTTTGTGTAGGTGGGAAATGGTACCATGTGGATTGTACCTTGAATGACCCAGTGAAAACAGGGAAAAATGGAAAAGTAGATAATACCAATAAAAAAGCAGGAATCACATATTTATTTGTAAAGGATTCTTTTATGAAGAAAAATCATACTTGGAACAATGGAAGTTATCCAAAAGCAAAAACTTCTTTGGTAAGTAAAACAGCTACTACAATAAAAGGCACTAACGGAGCCTATTTGAATAAAACCATGGCAACGGTTTTTGTAGGAAAAAGTACAAGTTTTAAAGTGTCTGGAACAAAGAAAAAAGTAACATGGAGTTCTTCCAATAAGGCGGTTGCAACTGTAAATAAAAGTGGAAAAGTAACAGGAAAAAAGGCTGGAAATGTAAAAATAACAGTTAAAGTTGCTGGGAAAAAATATGTATGCAATATTAGTGTAAAAGAATAAAATCTAGTAACTGTTCAGAACCATGAACAGTTACGTTTAAGCCCATAACAATTCGCCTTCGGCGAAGGGGCTTAAACATTGTAAAATTTAATTTTCTTACGAAACACGCAGTAAATGCGTGTTTCTACCTGAATAGTTACAAAATTTATACAAATTAGGAATTATGTTATAGATAAAATGCATATACTGGTTACAATTCAACTGATGTATAAATCAAGCCACCACAAAGGTGTTGCATGGTTGGACTGTTACCCTTGTTGAAAAGAGATTTTCTGAAAATACTTGAGAAAAAGTTACAAAAAGATTATAATAGAATTGCAATTGTTATCTGGCTTGTATGTAAGTTTCAGAAATGTGGAACACTGTATTGCACAGAATGTATATAAGTATGTTTTATAAAGTTATATACAAATATTTGGTGTTCTGATTGTTGCAAGGACAGGAAAGATTGGTGCCCCCAATATGCTATCGATAATGCTCGCAATGAAATTGACAGATGAAAATAATTTTTAGCAGGTTTTAAAATAACAAATTTTAAAGCAATAAGGATCTTACAAAAGAGAAAGCGAGGCGGTAGTATGCATATAGCTGAGTTAAAGGCTGGAACGGTAGTACAAATAGAATATTATGCCGGAAGCCAGAAAGAAGTATATGATACAGCAATTGTTGGTGTAAAGAAGAACATTGTATTGGCAGAAAAAATTACCAAGAGCGATGGTACTTATGCAAAGTTTCCAACAGAGATGATTGGTAATCTGCTTTATAATCAAAGAGGTAAACTTTATGTATGGTCTGATATTAAGATTGATCAGGTTATACTAAAAAAAGAGTTGTATTACAAAATTACACTAAGCAAAGAAGAAGGAGAGTATACCAATCGGAGAAATGCTTTTCGCTTGTTTGTAGGAAAGCAAACAAGAGTGGGAATTACCACATCAGAGGGAGTAAAGCAATATTCCGTTATTCTAAAAGATGTAAGTGAGACTGGTTTTGGATTCGTAAGTGAGGAAAAATTTGACATAGGAAAGAGGGCAGAGATCCGTTTTGAAATAGCAGAAGGGAAAGTTGCACTTTTAAATGGTCACATTGTCCGGATACAGAAAATAAGTGAAGAGCGGAATGAGTATATCTATGGATGTGCATTAAGCAAACCTAGTGATCTCTTAGCAAAATACATTATGAAACAACAGATGCAAGGAAGAAACCAATAAGATAGCATAAGGATTACTTCATTAGTGAGTAGTAGAAGTAATACATAAGCAGATAAGAATTAAAAATTACTGTATACATGTATGATTCTGTGGAGTATGACAATGAAGGACATAGGGATACATGCTTACAAAGAAAGAAAAGTTTATATGGAGGGGTTTCACATGGCTGAAATTAACAAAGAAGAATTTAAACAAAGTGTAGTGGATAATTTAAAGGTATTATTCCGCAGATCAGTAGAAGATGCAGAACAAGGACAGTTATTTCAGGCTGTTGCTTATGCGGCAAAGGATATTGTAGTAGATCAATGGATGGCTTCCCACAAACAGTTTGAAAAAGAAGACAAAAAGACAGTTTACTATTTATCCATGGAGTTCTTAATGGGAAGAGCATTGGGAAATATTATTATCAATTTAAAGGGCAATCAGGCAATCAAGGAAGCCATTGAAGAATTAGGACTTGACCTTGATGTAATCGAAGATCAGGAGCCAGATGCTGCCCTTGGTAATGGTGGTCTTGGACGGCTTGCTGCTTGTTTTCTGGATTCTTTAGCAACTTTGGGATATCCTGCTTATGGATGCGGTATCCGTTATAAATATGGTATGTTTAAACAGAAGATTGAAAATGGATTCCAGATTGAAACACCAGATGATTGGTTGAAGAATGGTAATCCATTTGAGATGAAGAGAGCAGAATATGCAGTTGAAGTTAAATTTGGTGGTTATGTAACTGTACAGCGTGATGAGAATGGAAAAGAGAGATACGTGCAGGAAAATTACCAGTCTGTCCGTGCAGTTCCTTATGATTTACCAGTTGTTGGCTACAACAATAATGTTGTAAATACACTTCGTATTTGGGACGCAGAGGCAATTGATACTTTTAGTTTAGATTCTTTTGATAAAGGTGATTATCAGAAGGCAGTAGAACAGCAGAACCTTGCAAGAACTATCTGCGAAGTATTGTATCCAAATGATAACCACTATGCTGGTAAAGAATTACGTTTGAAACAGCAGTATTTCTTTGTATCTGCAAGTATTCAACGTGCAGTAAACAAATATATGCAGAATCATGATGACATTCGCAATATTCATGAAAAAGTATGTTTCCAGCTTAATGATACACATCCAACCGTTACTGTTGCAGAATTGATGAGAATATTATTGGATGAATATGACTTATCCTGGGATGAGGCTTGGGAAGTTACTAATAAGACTTGTGCATATACGAACCATACTATTATGTCAGAGGCTCTTGAAAAATGGCCATTAGAATTATTCTCCAGATTATTGCCACGTATTTATCAGATTGTAGAAGAGATTAATAAACGTTTTATTATGGAGATTCAGGAGAAGTATCCAAATGATTTTGAAAAAGTAAAGAAGATGGCAATAATTTATGATGGACAGGTTAAGATGGCACATCTTGCAATTGCCGCAAGTTTCTCTGTAAACGGTGTAGCAAGACTTCATACAGAGATTCTTAAGAATCAGGAATTAAAAGACTTCTATCAGATGATGCCTGAGAAGTTTAATAATAAGACAAATGGTATTACCCAGAGACGTTTCTTGCTGCATGGTAATCCATTGTTAGCTGACTGGGTAACTGAAAAGATTGGTTCAGATTGGATTACGGATTTGTCCCATATTGATAATTTGGCAATCTATGCAGAAGATGAAAAATGCCAGAAGGAATTTATGCAGATTAAATATCAAAATAAAGTCCGCTTAGCAAAATACATCAAAGAACACAATGGCATTGAAGTAGATCCTCGTTCTATTTTTGATGTACAGGTAAAGAGATTGCATGAATATAAACGTCAGTTGTTGAATATTTTACACATTATGCATTTATATAATCAATTGAAACAGAATCCTGCCATGGAATTTTATCCAAGAACTTTTATTTTTGGAGCAAAGGCTTCTGCTGGATACCGCAGAGCCAAAGCAATTATTAAGTTGATTAACAGTGTAGGTGATGTAATCAATAATGATAAGTCCATTGATGGAAAGATTAAAGTTGTATTTATTGAAGATTACAGAGTATCCAATGCAGAATGGATTTTTGCTGCAGCAGATGTTTCAGAACAGATTTCCACTGCAAGTAAAGAGGCTTCTGGTACTGGTAACATGAAGTTTATGTTGAATGGTGCTCTTACTCTTGGAACGATGGATGGAGCTAATGTAGAGATTGTAGAAGAAGTTGGAAAAGAGAATGCATTTATCTTCGGTTTAAGTTCTGATGAAGTTATTGCATATGAGCATAATGATCAGTATAATCCGAAAGATATTTATAACACGGATCAGGATGTCCGTGCAGTATTAACACAGCTTATCAACGGATTTTATTCTAAGGATAATCCAGAATTATTCCGTGAAATTTACAACTCTCTATTAGAGCGTAATGGTGGAGAGAGAGCAGACCAATACTTTATTTTAAAAGACTTCCGTTCCTATGAGGAAGCTCAGAAAAAGGTAGAGAAGGCTTATAAAGATGAAGCTGGTTGGGCAAAATCTGCAATTTTAAATACTGCAAAATGTGGTAAGTTCTCTTCCGATCGTACGATTGAAGAGTATGCAAAAGAAATTTGGCATTTAGAGAAAGTAAAAGTGGATTTATAATCTTAGTTTTTATAAGAGTAGAAAATGAGCCTGTCACATTTGTGATAGGCTCGCTTTCTTCCATTATGGAGGGATTCTGGCAATGACATTAAAAGACTTAGAAATAGGACAGTCTGCAAAACTTACTAATGTAGGTGGAGAAGGTGCTTTGCGGCAACATTTTTTAGATATGGGCTTAATCCCAGGAGCAGAAGTAACCTTGATAAAATATGCTCCAATGGGAGACCCTATGGAATTGCGTATTCATGGGTACGAGTTGACTTTACGTCTAAGTGATGCAGAGAAAATAGAAATCAACCCTGTTAAAAATATGGAAAAAGAATCAAAGGATATGTTGATAAGACAGCCAAGAAAGACAGAGCATCCAGGTTTAGGAGAGGGCGGAAGATATCATGTAAAAGCAGGAGAACATCCAATAGAAGAAGGGAAAACTTTGACATTTGCCCTTGCCGGAAACCAGAATTGTGGAAAAACCACATTGTTTAACCAGTTGACAGGATCGAAACAACATGTAGGGAATTTTCCAGGGGTGACGGTGGACAGAAAAAGTGGTGATATGAAGGGATATAAGAATGCAGAAATTACTGATTTGCCAGGAATATATTCTATGTCACCATACAGCAGTGAGGAAATTGTGACACGTCAATTTATAATTAAAGAGAAGCCTACTGGAATTATTAATATTGTAGATGCAACAAATATTGAACGTAATCTATATCTTACTATGCAGCTTATGGAACTGGGAGTTCCTATGGTATTGGCTTTGAATATGATGGATGAAGTCAGGGGAAATGGAGGTTCCATTCATATTAATGAGATGGAAGCAATGTTAGGGATACCGGTTGTACCAATTTCTGCTGCAAAAAATGAGGGTGTAGATGAATTGATCCAACATGCAGTGCATGTGGCAAAATATCAGGAAAAACCAGGAAGAATGGATTTTTGTGGAGAAAAAGATCATAGTGGTGCAGTGCATCGTTGTTTGCATAGCATTATGCATTTGATACAGCAACATGCAGAAACTGCAGATATACCCATACGTTTTGCCGCAACCAAACTTGTGGAAGGAGATGAGCATATTCAAAATGCTTTGCATCTTTCTGAAAGTGAATTAACCATGATAGAGAATATTATTAAGCAAATGGAATTGGAACGAGGGCTGGACAGAGCAGCAGCTATTGCAGATATGCGTTATACCTTTATACATAAACTAGTAAAAGAAACGGTAGTAAAACCTCATGAGAGTAGAGAACATGCCAGAAGTAGGAAAATAGACCGGATTTTAACAGGAAAATATACAGCGATTCCAGCTTTTGTTTGTATTATGGCAGTGGTATTCTGGCTGACTTTTCATGTGGTTGGAGCATGGATGCAGGAAATTCTCGAAAATGGAATTGAATGGCTGACCAAAGCAGTGGATACGACATTTACGGTTTGGGGAATTGATAAATATGTCCATTCTCTTATTATTGATGGTGTCTTTACTGGAGTGGGAAGTGTTCTGAGTTTTTTACCAATTATTGTAACATTATTTTTCTTTTTGTCTTTGCTGGAAGATACCGGATATATGGCACGAGTGGCTTTTGTTATGGATAAAATGTTAAGAAAAATTGGTCTGTCCGGAAGAAGCATTGTACCAATGCTAATTGGTTTTGGATGTACGGTTCCCGGAGTCATGGCAAGCCGGACTCTTCCATCGGAACGTGACCGTAAGATGACAATTCTACTTACCCCATTTATGAGTTGTTCAGCTAAGCTGCCTATTTATGCATTTTTTACAGCAGTATTCTTTCCGAAATATAGTGGTTTAGTTATGGTTGGGTTATACTTCATAGGAATTGCGGTAGGGGTTTTGGTTGCTATGATTTTTAAAAATACTATTTTTAAGGGTGAAGCAGTGCCATTTGTTATGGAACTTCCCAGTTACCGTATGCCGGGAATAAAAAATGTAGCACAACTTTTATGGGAAAAGGCAAAAGACTTTCTGCAACGTGCCTTTACTGTTATATTTTTAGCTACCATTGTAATTTGGTTTTTACAGAATTTTGACTTGCATTTTCGAATGGTTACAGATTCAAAAGATAGTATTTTAGCAGTAGTTGCAGGGGTTATATCACCTGTTTTTGAACCACTGGGGTTTGCAGATTGGAGAATTTCTACGGCATTGATTACAGGATTTATGGCAAAGGAAAGTGTTGTATCTACTCTGACTGTACTGTTTGGGTCTACAGAGGTTTTACTAGCAGGTTTATCTGTTAATGCAGTTATGCCATTGTTAATTTTTTGTCTGCTTTACACACCATGTATTGCAGCAGTAGCATCTGTAAAACGGGAACTTGGGGAAAAATGGGCAGTAGGTGTGGTGATTGGACAGTGTGCAGTTGCATGGTTTTGTGCTTTGATTGTTAAGTGTTTGACATTTCTGTAGTCCTGTGTAACAAGTCAGCCGGGTTCATTCATAAAGTGCCAGGATATACAAATTGACTAAAAATAGTAACAGTTCAGCCGGGGGCTGGTTACTGTTCACACCTACGGTGCAAACAGTAACAGAATCCAGCCTATTTAGAATTTGCCTTCGGCGAAAGGCTGGATTCTTGGCTATTCTACGTTTTTGGCACATAGCTTGACAGCAAGTGTCAAGCTTGTGAGTGAACAGTAACGGGGGCTGAACTGTTAACAAAAATTTGTAGAAAAGGATAGTAATTTTACAAGAAAATATGATATACTGTATAAAGGAAGGGTAACTGTTCAGTGCCTGAACAGTTACAAGGAATGTTACTATTTATGGTCATATACCTTCTACATGACCATGAATAGTAACAAAAGAATAGGCAATTGTAAAAGGTCTGCAATATAAGTCGTGAATAATTGAGGATTAAGTAAGAGGAGGCGTATTATGAAGAAGCAAAGAAAATTTTCTACAGAAGAACTAGAGGGATTTTGTAAACAAATTGGAATGGTCTTAAAGAGCGGTATTTCTCTTAATGAAGGGGTGTACATGCTCCTGGAGGAAGTGGAAGATAAGAAGACAAAAGAAGTATTAGAAAAGATGGATGAATGCCTAAAGGATAATGAGACTTTTTATCATGCAATGAAGGCAACAGGAGCATTTCCTAGATATTTACTTAGTATGGTACATATTGGAGAAAAAAGCGGAAAATTAGAAGAAGTGCTGGATGCCATGGTTGCATACTATGACAGAGAGACAAGTTTGAAGGAAAGTATCCGCAATGTAATCACTTATCCAATGATAATGTTTGCAATGATCGCTGTTATTTTATTGGTACTTGTATTAAAAATTCTACCTATGTTTCAGAATGTATTCCGTAATTTAAATGTAGATGTGGCAAGTTCCAGCAGCCGGGTTATGAGGGTTGGTATGGCAACAGGAGAAGTAGTTGCTATTGTGGCGTTAGTGATTTTAGCAGTGGCAGTAGGTTTATTGATTTGGTATCGTACAGAAGGTGGACAAAGAATCCTAAAAAAATGGAGTGGCAGTTTCTTTGTTACTAAAAAGACAGCTCGTCTTATGGCAATTGGCAAGTTTGTATCTTCGATGTCTGTGATGATATCAAGTGGAATGGATTCAGAAGAATCTTTGAATATGGCAAAAGATGTGGTGGAAGATCCAAAGATACAAAAACAGGTAGAGCAGTGTTATAAAGCAGTTAAGGATAGAAAATCATTGGCAGAAGCATTAAAAGAAAGTAAGTTAGTAACAGGAATGCAAGGCAGGATGATTGGGGTAGCAGAGAAATCAGGGCTGACAGAAGAAGTTCTTAAAGATATTAGCAAACAATATGATGAAAAAATTACCAGCCAGCTTGGAAGTATGTGCACAAAATTAGAGACTACTTTAGTATTATCCTTATCCGTAATTGTGGGTGCTATATTGATATCTATTATGCTTCCATTAATTAGTATTATTACAGCAATTGGTTAGGGGGGAGGAACCTTGAAAAGCTTAAAAATGAAAGATTATTCTGGGTGGAAACAAGAATTCTTATTTCCTGGTATTACATTCTTGGTGGTTGTTGGTGCTCTTCTGGCAGGAGGATTTTACTTTGATTATATAAGTAATATGCAGAACATAGACTTGCTTCGGCAATCTGCTAGAAAAGCAGTTGTACAATGTTATACCATTGAAGGAGAATATCCTAGCAATGTGGAATATTTAGAAAAGAATTATGGCTTAGAATATAATCATGACAAATATTTTATAGATTATGATGTGTTTGCATCCAATGTTATGCCGAATATAGATGTGTTTGAAAGAGAATAAGAGGAGGGATTGGATTGGAGAAGAAACAGCCAGGTACATGGATTGCCAATTATGCTGGAATTTTAGCAATTTTGTGTAGCTTTGTTATAGGTTCGCTGGTCTTGGTAAATGTAGGTGTTCATGTATATAAAAACATTGTAGAGAATAATGCAGAGAATTTCTCCCTTCGTGCATCCCTTTCTTATGTGGCAACGAAGGTAAGACAGTGCGATAGATCAGATAGTATTTCCATTACGGAAGAAGAAGGTGTGCCAATTCTGGTTTTGCGGGAAGAATTACAAAGTGGAACTTATCGGACCATGATTTATTGCTATAAAGGGAAACTTCGGGAATTGTTTCAGGAGGAAGGTATGGAATATAAACTGGCAGATGGGCTGGAAGTAACCGATCTTACCAAGTTTCAGGTGAATAGTATAGAAGATAACCGTTTGCAATTTGTGGCAGGTAACGGAGAAGAAGAGGAGAACCTTGTGTTGTCGTTACGTAGTACACAAAGAAGTTTAGAAGAACAAGGATTGGAGTAGATTATGGTGAAGGGATTAGAATCACGTTCTGCAAAGATGCCTATGTTAGAAATCATTATTACTATTGGAATTTTTGCAGTTGCAAGTGTATTTATATTGGAATTGTTTTTATCTGCGAATACCCTGCAAAATAGGGCGAAAGACCAGAGTAAAGCGGTAGTTTTAGCAGAGACCATTGCTGAAACGGTGAAATCTTGTAAAGTTTTTGAAGAGGCAGCAGATGGTCTTGGGTTAGAAAAGACTGTTGCACGGATTACACAGCAGAAAAATGGTAGTTATGAAATTAGTAAAATTGATGAACCGGAAGATATGAAGGATGGCATTGCTGTATATACTGGGCATTTTGACGAGAACTGGAAAGCCGTAAAAGAGGAAGATACTTACAGTGTCATTGTTATTCCTTATGAAGAGCAGGTACAAGGTAGTGTTATGGCAAATTATGAAGTGTACATATATCGGTTAAAGGGATATGTGTCCGTCATGGGGGAAAAGGATAGTGAGGAATTATATCATATGAGTTTTTCCCATTTGCAGGATACAAAACCAGAATAGGATATCAGGAGGGAGCAAAGTTTTATGAAAGAAAATAAAGGTTTGATAATCAATGTAGGAACCTCATCTGTTGTCCTGATTTTACTGGTATTTGCTTTATCCGTCTTTGCTCTTTTGTCAATTCGTGCATCTAACAGCGAATTGCAATTAGCAAAAAGAACAGGAGAAAGTGTGCAGGAATATTATACAGCAGATAGAGTGGCAGAGTATGCCTTGTGTTATATACAACAGGTTATAGAAAGTTCTAAGGTAGAAGAATTAGAAGAGAAGCTTAAAAATATAAATGTTTCTGGACAAAAGGAACTGGAAAAGCTTCAAAATGTGAAGCTTAATTTGGAAGACATTGTGATTTTTACTGGAAAGCCAGAGGATAAGCTAGGAACAATAGAGTATGCAATTCCAATAAGGGAAGGAATACAATTGGAAGTCAAATTGGCATTATATGGAAATCGCCGTCTTTCTGTAGAGGTATGGCGTATGGTAAAAGCTACAGGGGATATAGAGGAATTTGAACAAAATGTAGAGTTGTGGGATGGTTTAATAACAGCAGAGTAGGGAGGCAGGATATGATATCATTGGAAGAAATGTTAAAACTGGCAGTAGAGAAAAGTGCATCAGATATTTTTTTGGTGGTAGGGCAGCCAGTTTCCTTTAAAATTAATGGGGTTATTGAAAAACAAGAGAAACAGATATTACTACCAGATGAGTTATCTGTATTGATTGACCGTTTCTATGTTCTTGCAGGAAGAAATAACCAGAATAGAGAATTAGGAGATGATGATTTTTCTATATCTGTTCCACATGTTGGACGATTCCGTGTAAATGTGTTTAAACAGAGAGGTTCTTGGGGAGCTGTTCTCCGGGTGGTAAATTTTGAATTACCACATGTACAGATAATGGGAATTCCACAGACGATTTTGGATATTGGAAAAAAACAAAAGGGATTGATATTAGTTACTGGTTCTGCGGGAAGTGGAAAAAGTACCACATTAGCATATATAATTGACAAAATTAATAGAAGCCGGAATTGTCATATTTTAACTTTGGAAGATCCTATTGAGTTTCTTCATGCACATAATAAGAGTATTGTCAGTCAAAGAGAGATTGGCATAGATAGTGCCAATTACAGCAGAGCGTTAAAAGCAGCACTTCGTGAAGCACCAGATGTTATTTTGATTGGAGAAATGCGGGATTTAGAGACCATTGAGATTGCTATGACTGCCGCTGAGACAGGACATCTGGTGTTGTCTACCTTACATACAGTTGGAGCAGCAAATACGATTGACCGTATTGTAGATGTTTTTCCACCAGAACAACAACAACAAATACGTTTCCAGCTTTCTATGGTTTTAGAGGCAGTCATTTCCCAGCAATTAATACCTACAGTGAATGGTAAACTGGCTCCTGCATTTGAAATTTTAAAGGTCAATAATGCAGTACGTACCCTGATCCGTGATGGAAAGGTTCACCAGATACCAGCAACAATTGCTACCTCCAAAGAAGATGGAATGATTGCTATGGATGACAGTATTCTAAAGTTATATAAAGATGGGAAAATTGATGAAAATGATGCATTGTATCATTGTATCAATCAGGATGCTATGAGACGAAGTTTAAGAAAGTAGAAAGTAACTGTTCAGGTACTGAACAGTTACAGTAGAAATTAAAGAGTGATAGAAAAAGGGCTGTTGTAATAACTTAGTGCAACAGCCTTTTTCAAAAATCTTTTGTTTATTTTATTTAACATAAACGTAACTGTTCATGGTTCTGAACAGTTACATATAAATAATAGATTTCAAAACCTGATCTGCAGTTTCTTTATCACAAAGTGTAGTAATAATTTCTGCAGCAAAGGCAATGGCAGTTCCCAATCCACGGCTGGTTATGGTATTACCGTCATGCGTGACAGGATTTTCATTGGTAATTGCACCTAGAAGTTCTTCTTCAAATCCAGGATAACAACATGCGTTTTTGCCTTCCAAGATATGATTGGCACCTAGCACCAAAGGTGCAGCACAGATTGCACATAATAATTTGCCTGCCTCATTCGCTTTCTTTAATTCTTCATTAAGTAAACTATGTGATTGGAGATTACGGGTTCCAGGCATACCACCTGGAAGTACAAATGCATCTGCCTTGGAGAAGTCTGCATCTTCAATTAGGGCATCTGCTTTTACTGTAATGCCATGTGAACCAGTTACCATAATATCTCTAGTAATAGAAACCATCTCGATATTCAATTTTGCCCGGCGAAGTAAATCTACCACCATAAGTCCTTCAATTTCTTCAAATCCATCGGCTAAAAAAATCATTGTGTTTGCCATAACTTATCCATCCTTTCCTGATATAGGAGTATTTTAAAATATTTGTTATGCATTTAGTATAACAATAAAAGTTTTAAATAACAAGATAAAATGTTAATTCACATTTTTTATTGTGTAAAATAGTTATTGTTCACTCACAAGCTTGACACTTGCTGTCAAGCTATGTGCCAAAACGTAAAACAGCCAAGAATCCAGCCTTTCGCCGAAGGTGAATTATAAATAGGCTGGATTACGTTACTGTTAGCACCATAGGTGTGAACAGTAACGTAAAATAAAATTAGAACATCAGGCAAAGGAATAAGACATAAAACAATGCAAAACTACATAAAATCATGTAAGCAGCAAATCCTTCAAGACGAAGGGAGCGAATCTAAAATGATTATTTATGTTGTAAAAGAAGGAGACAGTGTGGATCGGATTGCCACACAGTTTGCAGTACCAATACAATGGATTATTGAGGCAAATCAATTAGCATATCCTTATGCACTTGCGATAGGTCAGGCTCTGTTGATTTTGACAGAGCCTTTTATGGCAAACCGAGGAATTTTTGCCAATGGGTTTGCTTATCCTTTTATCAACCCATGGGTGTTACAGCAGACGTTACCATTCCTTTCAGAACTTTCCATATTTTCTTATGGATTTACTCCAGAGGGAGAATTGATAGAACCTGTGCTTCCAGTAGACTGGATGATAGATGAAGCTCTTACTTATGGAACCAGTCCGGTAATTACATTAACACCATTTGGTCCAGATGGTAATTTTAGTAACCAATTGATACATCGGATGCTTTCGGATACTACAGCTAGAAATCTTTTGATTCAAAATTTATATGAAGAGGTACTACAAGGTGGCTATCGGGGCGTTAATGTAGATTTTGAATATATTTTGGCAGAAGACAGGGATTTGTTTACAGAATTTGTCAGAGATGTTACATTAATGATGGAGGAATTGGGAGGTGAGGTGACAGTAGATCTAGCACCAAAAACCTCAGCAGACCAACAGGGACTCTTATATGAAGGAAAGGATTACTGGGCATTAGGAGAGGCTGCAACAAGGGTATTCGTTATGACTTATGAGTGGGGATATACGTATGGACCTGCTATGGCAGTGGCACCTCTGGATAAAGTAAGACAGGTGTTAGATTATGCAGTAAGCGAGATTCCAAAAGAAAAAATTACTATGGGAATTCCAAATTATGGATATGACTGGACGCTTCCTTATGTGCGGGGGGAATCGAAAGCACGAACTATTGGGAACATAGAGGCAGTGCAAATTGCCATTGCCAATCAGGCTGTAATAGAATTTGATGAAAAAGCACAAACTCCTTATTTTCATTATGTTGTGGGAAATACAACTCATGAAGTCTGGTTTGAAGATGCAAGAAGTATATGGGCAAAATATAATTTGCTAAGGGAATATCCTTTGTATGGATTTGGATGCTGGCAAATATCCCAGTTGTTTCGTCCGATGTGGCTTCTTATGGATGGAAATGTAGAATATATAGAATGATAATGAAAAGGGCAGATTCAAAATCTGCCTTTTCTCTTGTCTATACCTAGAGTAATAAAACAACATCCTAAGACTATATTTGAGTGTTGTTTACTTACTATTGCTGATATAAAAAATAGTATTCCTGCAAAAAAATACAAAATCATTTCTACATGTTTATTGTCCATTGTTTACTTATCTCCTTGTCAATTTTCCGTTTATCTTTTAGAGTAATTGTTTGTAACTGTTCAGAACATACTCGAGGATTTGCTTGACAAATCCGAGTTTTACA
>CAMWUK010000049.1 GCA_947177415.1 uncultured Clostridiaceae bacterium | reverse complement strand
TAAATAAACTTATTTATGCAATTTGTATATCACTTTTGCAGGTTCTGAATAGTTATAAAAAATTTTAATTTTTGCAACTTTTTTGCAGGCTCAGAAGTATATAGAATGTAGAAAAAAAAGAAATGAATATTAGGAGGAACTATGCAGACAGAAACAACAAAAATAACAAAGGAAGAGTTAGACAAAGCAGTAGAAGTTATTGGGAAAATTAAAAATTATTATGAAAGTAAAGTGGTGGGACAATCTTATTTGGGATATGCCTTGCTTATATCACTAATGACAAATGGACATATTCTTTTAGAGTCTGTTCCGGGGCTGGCAAAGACTACCGCTGCGAAGGTCATGACAGAGGCTGTGAATGGACAGTTTTCAAGAATTCAGTGTACGCCGGATCTTTTGCCAAGTGATATTATTGGTACACAGATTTTTAATATGTCAACAAATACTTTTGAAGATAAAATAGGGCCTGTAAATGCAAACTTCGTGTTGTTGGATGAAGTGAACCGTTCCAGTGCTAAAACACAAAGTGCCATGCTTGAGGCAATGCAGGAACGGGAAGTGAGTATTGGAGGTCATACCTATCAGCTTCCAAACCCATTTGTAGTAATTGCTACGCAAAATCCTATAGAAGAGGAAGGAACTTATGTGCTTTCGGAAGCACAGCTTGACAGATTTCTTTTGAAAGTTAAATTAGTGTATCCTAATGCAGAAAGTGAAGTGGAAATCCTTAACCGGATTGAGGCAGATATATTTGCAAAAGGATATGCGGTGACAGAATTGGATGATATATTATTTTTGCAGGGACTTTGCCAAAAAGTATATATGGATTCTGCTATTAAGAAATACATAGTGGACATTGTACAAGCATCCAGAATGACGAGGCAGATTCTTCCTCCAGCATTGTCCCAATATGTGGAAATGGGAGCAAGCACAAGAGCAGCTATTGCATTTATGGAAGTGGCAAAAGCGGTAGCACTTACTAATGGAAGAGGATATTGTATTCCGGAAGATGTGAAAGCTATGCGGTATTCTGTGTTAGGTCACCGGATTATGTTGAATTTTGCAGCAATTGCGGATGGAGTGAAAGAAGAAACTATTATTGATGGAATTGTGGGGGCGGTTAAAACACCATGAGAATGAAATACATTTCACAGATACAGGCAAGTCTGAAAAGATATCGGACGATACCTACAAAAAAAGTTACTTCCAGAATCCTGGATGGTTCCTACCGTTCTGTCTATAAGGGTAAAAGTATGAACTTTGATGAACTTAGGGAGTATGTGGTAGGAGATGACAGAAAAGATATAGACTGGAAGGCATCTGCACGAAGCCAGAAAATGCTTGTGAAGCAATATATCGCAGAAAAGAAGCACAATATTATGCTTGTGATGGACACAAATCGGAGAATGCTTGCAGATACTAAAGAACTTGAACCAAAATGGGAAACAGCTCTTTTGAGTGCAGGAACATTGGCATACCTTGTGAATCAAAATGGAGATTATGTCAGTGCCATTTATTCTACAGAGCATTCCATGGAACATTTTCCTTTTAAAATGGGTCTAATGAATATAGAAAATATACTGGAGCATTATCAGAAAAATGTTACAATAAAAAATCAATCGAATATAGAGAAGACTTTGGATTATATCTTACGCAATTTTAGAAGAAGAATGATTTTAATTGTAGTAACAGATCTGGAAGGGATTCGGGGAGTTTCAGAGACTACCTTAAAGAGAATTATCACCTTGCATGATATATTGGTTATACATGTTAATGATGCAGAGGCAACAGGAAAAATGGTATACAATATGGAAGAGGAAAGATATTTACCAGAATTTTTTACTAGCAATAAAAAACTTGCAAAACTGCAGAAAGAAAGACAGGAGGCAGTTTATAAAGAATGTGAGGATAAACTAAAGCGATTTGGGATAGCAGTAACAACAGTCGGTCATAAACAAGAGATTGATACAAAACTTACAAGCCTGCTTCACAGGCACCAACATGTATGAAAAGAGGTAATATGAAGACATCAGTTAAATTACAAGAACCATTTTCCTATGCAATCTGGCCTGTTATTGTAGTTGGAGTTATCTTTGCTGGCTATGTGATATACCTGTTTGTAAGAAAAAGAATGGAATCAGGAAAACATAAAAAAGCAACAGAAGGGCAAGTTGTGAGACAACAAACTAAAAAAGATATAGCAAAGATTAAATTAAGATATATTGAGAAGCTGGAAAAAATAAAGAGTAGTTTATACAACAAAGAACTTACAACAAGAGAAGCCTATCAGCGGATGAGTATGTGTATACGTAAATTTGTCTACGAAGTAACAGGAATTAAGGTACAAAATTATACACTGGAGGATATAAGGCAGTTAAATATGCCAATATTGGAAGAGTTAATTATGGAATATTATATCCCTGAGTTTGCAATAGAATCTATGGATAACAGTGTGGAATCAATCGAAAAAACGAAAAGAGCGATAGAAAAATGGAATTAAAAAATCAATTTATGATAGGAATAGGAATTCTTGTCCTTGGTATACTTTTTGCTTTCCGCTTTAAAGGTAAAAACAGCTACAAAGGAGGCAAAAAGGTTGCAGGCATATCCTATATAGAGGAAGAGCCTTATTTTAAGAAGAAATTACTACAATATAAGGCATTGTCTTATATTTTTGTGGGAACGCTTATTATAGCGTTACTTACATCATTTTGGCTTTTGGCAAGACCATATAAGACGGTCGTAACAGAAAAGGAGAATTACAACAGAGACATTATTCTTTGTATTGATGTGTCTGCCTCTGTGGATAACTTAAATATGCAGCTTGTGGAGGAATTAAAGGATACTGTTAAGAATCTAAAGGGTGAACGGTTTGGAATTGTGATATTTAATGCCTCTGCGGTCATGCTTTCTCCACTTACCGATGATTATGCATATACCATTGATATACTTGACCAGATTGGAAAAAGTCTGGAAACAAATAATTCTGATAACTTTTCTTCAGATAATTATCTTTATGAGTCTAATTATCTTTTGGAAGGAACATTGATTGGTGCAGAGGAAAGAGGAAGCTCACTAATAGGGGATGGACTTGCAACTAGTGTATATGATTTTCCGGATTTAGAGGAAGAGCGGACACGGATTGTGATTTTGTCAACTGACAATGAATTGGAAGGAACACCCATTGTTACATTGGATGAGGCGGCAAGTATATGCAAGGAAAACAATGTTGTAGTATATGGCGTAGGTACAAAAGAAATGGGTGATGACGAAAGAGCCGGGATGGAAGATGCAGTGGAAAAAACTGGAGGAAGTTTTTTTATGGAAGAGGAATCAGGTACGGTCCATGAGATTGTCAGCCGGATAGATAAGGCAGAAAAAAGCCTGATAAAAGGGAAAAAACAAGTCCGACAGGTAGAAATGGTAGAAGTGCCAGTAATGATTCTTATTGCTTCTGTATTTCTCATGATTCTTATAGCAAAAATAATAAAATAGTTTAGGTAGGTCTGCACGTTCAGCCAATAGGCTGAACTATCAAAACGGCAAAGAGGTTGAAAAAATATGAGGATAAATCCAGTTATACCAGTATGGCTTATGGTAATTTTGTGTATAGGGATGCTTATATTAAAAAGAAAAGGCATCAAGCCTTATATAAGGCAAATTATGATAGTTATATTGTTGTTTATAATAAATTTAAGAATAATGATACCAGATGGAAAGGTAGATAGCGGTGAACAGAAATTGGATGCGTATGTGTTATTTGTGGTGGATGATACCATAAGTATGCTGGCAGAGGATTATAATGGAGAGACAAACCGGTTAGCTGGAGCAAAAAAAGATTGTGAAAGGGTCATTGACCAATTGAATGGTGCAAAGTTTTCTGTGGTATCTTTTCACAATGATGCTAATTTGTTGTCACCATTTACATATAATACGGAGTTTATAAATAATACTATTCATTCTATAAGACCTTTGGAGGAATTGTATGCAAAAGGTTCTTCTTTAAATATATGTAAGGATAAAATGCTGGAAACATTAAAAAACGCCAAAGAGAAAGGGGATGGAAGTGTTATACTGTTCTTTATCAGTGATGGGGAAATAACCAATGGAGACACCTTAAAGTCATTTAAGGAAGCTGCCAGTTACATTGATTATGGTGCAGTGCTTGGTTATGGAACTAAAGAAGGGGCTGTCATGCATATAACCTCTTTATATGAAGAGGGGGAGAAGGTTTTGCAGGATACCTCAGATTATCCTTATAAAGATGCTATATCAAAAATTGATGAAACAAATTTAAAGAAAATGGCAGATGACATGGACATAAGTTATGTCAATATGAATACAAGTGACCAGCTTGACAAGATCTTAAAAGAGATAAAGGGAAATGTAAAAGCGAATATAGAAAATATGGAAGAAGCTGGCTATGTAGAATGTTATTACTGGTTTGTGTTTCCTCTTGTATTATTGTTAATCTATGAGTTTGTTGCAAACAAAAGGTAACAGTCCAGGTAGGTCTTGCACACTCCGCTGTGCAAGACCGTAAAAAAGACTAAAACAGGAAGGGGAATGGGGCAATTTATATGCGAAGCTTGCCCCATTCTGTAACAGAGCAGCCCCCGGCTGAACTGTTACAACAAAAGGAGCGTATAAAAATATATGAAGAGAGTACGAATTATAATATGGATTTTTTTATTTTCATGTTTTCTATGCCTTTTAGTCAATTATATAGCAAATGAAATGATGATAAAAAAATATGAAAATAATGAATATATAGAAAATAAAATATCTGTACTTGGATTTACAGAACCCTATATATCCCATTATAACAGAGGGAATATTTTCTATAAAAATGATAATTATGATGAGGCTGTTAAAGAATATGAAAAAGCCTTACACCTAAATCCACCATACGACAGGGAGTGTAAGATCCGGATAAATCTTGTACTGGCTATGGTGGTGCCAATTGACTTGGATAAGATAACCGAAAAGGATGTGGAGGAGGTACTAGAGACATTAGAAAAGGCAAAAAATGTTTTGTACGAACATGGTTGTGCACTTTCTCAGGGAAACGGTCACAATGAGGATGCCCAGACGTTAAAGGAAGAAATAGATAAACTGGAAGAAGAACTGAAAAACAGGACGAATTATACAAGTGATCCAGATAAACCGAAAGATACTGATGAGAAAAAGAAAAAAGGAGAATCTGTAGAGAACGAACAGGAGAAAAAGAAACAGTTGCAGGAAATACAGAAAAAGGGAACAGAGGAACGAAACTCACAACTTACTCAAACTGAATATCTGGATAATTTTGAATATTATGATGGAGTAACATGGTAATCATGGAAGGTTAATCGTAACAGTTCAGGTAGGTCTGCACACTCCGCTGTGCAGACCGTATAAAAGAATAAAACAGGAAGGGGAATGGGGCAATTTACATGCGAAGCTTGCCCCATTCCGTAACAGGTCAGCCTCTGGCTGAACTGCTATGGTTAATCTGTCTGGATATGGATAAAACAGATTCTGTATAAAATAGGATTAAAAAAATAAGGGTGCTTTGGCACCTTTATTTTTTGTATCCTGCTATGAAAGAAAAGGTATCTATTTACAAAAGCCAGAAAAGTTGGTATGATTAATGAAGACTTAGACGTAATTGTTCATAGTTTTGAACAGTTACAAGCTATCACAGATAGGATGATATCATGCAAAATGGACATAAAATCAAAGAGGTATTACCTGGAAGTATTGCCGAAGAATTAGAGATTGAGCCGGGAGATATTTTGCTGGCGATTAATGATATAGAGATAAAAGATATTTTTGATTATCATTATTATGTGGAAGACGATTATTTGGTGGTTTTGATTGAAAAACAGAATGGAGAACAGTGGGAATTAGAAATAGAGAAGGACTATGATGAAGATTTGGGAATTGTATTTGATCAGAGTCTTATGGATGAATACCGTTCCTGCAGAAATAAGTGTATGTTTTGTTTTATTGATCAAATGCCTCCTGGGATGAGAGATACCTTATATTTTAAGGATGATGATGCCAGATTATCATTTCTGCAAGGGAATTATATTACACTTACTAATATGAGTGAAGAAGATTTGGATCGTATTATTTTATATAAACTATCTCCAGTGAATATATCCGTTCATACTATGAATCCAGAGCTTCGGTGTAAAATGTTGTCAAACCGGTTTGCAGGAGATGCATTGGCAAAACTACAAAAACTTGCTAAGAATCATATTGAAATGAACAGCCAGATTGTTCTTTGTAAAGGAATCAATGATGGCAGTGAACTGGATCGTTCCATATCCGAATTAACAAAATTGTATCCAGCAATGCATTCTCTGTCGGTAGTTCCAGTAGGATTAACAAAATACCGTGATAAACTTGTACCTTTAGAGAAGTTTGAAAAAGAAGATGCAAGAAAAGTATTAGAGCAGATTCACACATGGCAGAATAAACTGTTAAAAGAACTTGGGACAAGATTTGTATTTGCCAGTGATGAATGGTATATTACAGCAGGATATCCAATTCCAAAAGAAGATTATTATGAAGGATATGGGCAGATTGAGAATGGTGTTGGAATGGTACGTTCTCTTGAGGATGAGGTAGCAATTGCATTGGCAAACAGGGAAGGGGATGAACGGCAGATTGTTTGTTCTCTTGCTACAGGAGTGCTTGCTGGACCAATTATGGAAAAGATTATGAGTTTGATTCAAGAGAAATATCCTAATGTTTGTGGAAAGGTTTATACAATACGAAATGAATTTTTTGGAGAAGATATCACCGTAGCAGGATTGATTACAGGGCAGGATTTGAAAAAACAGCTAAAAGGGCAGGAATTAGGGGAATACTTGATTTTACCGGATGTGATGTTTCGAAGTGGTGAAGAGGTATTCTTAGATGATATGACGGCTACCGGGCTGGAAATAGCTTTACAAAAAGAAATTCGTATAGTAGAATCAAATGGACAGTCTCTTGTAGAGACCATACTTGGTGAAGGAATGGATAAACCTAACAGACACCAGAATAAGAGATAAGTGAGGAAAAATCATGAGTAAACCAATTGTTGCTATTGTAGGCAGACCAAATGTAGGAAAGTCAACCATGTTTAATATGCTGGCAGGAGAACAGATTTCAATTGTAAAGGATACACCTGGAGTAACCAGAGACCGGATTTATGCAGAGGTAGAATGGCTGAATTGGCAATTTACCTTGATTGATACTGGTGGAATTGAGCCGGATACAAAGAATCTTATGCTAAAACACATGCGGGAACAGGCAGAAATTGCAATTACCACGGCAGATGTGATTATGTTTGTGGTAGACGTGAAACAAGGACTGGTAGATGCAGATTTTAAGGTGGCAGACATGCTTAGAAAATCTCATAAACCTGTTGTTTTAGTGGTAAATAAAGTGGACAGTTTTGAAAAACTTATGCCGGATGTATATGAATTCTATAATCTTGGTATTGGAGATCCGCACCCGATTTCCGGTTTATCGAAATTGGGACTTGGTGATATGTTGGATGAGGTAGTATCCTATTTTGACCAGAGTAATATGGAAGAAGAGGAAGATGAACGTCCAAGAGTTGCCATTATTGGAAAACCAAATGTTGGAAAGTCTTCGATTATTAATAAGATTGTGGGAGAAGACAGGGTAATTGTATCAGATATTGCAGGAACCACAAGGGATGCCATTGATACATCAGTTACTTATAATGATAAGGAATATGTATTTATAGATACAGCAGGATTGCGCCGTAAGAGCAGAATTAAAGAAGAGATTGAGCGTTATAGCATTATTCGAACTGTAACAGCTGTGGAGCGTTGTGATGTGGCTGTGCTTATGATTGATGCTGAGGAAGGGGTAACAGAGCAGGATGCAAAGATTGCTGGTATTGCCCATGACAAAGGAAAAGGTATTATTATTGCTGTAAATAAATGGGATGCCATTGAAAAAGATGACAAAACCATTTATAAATATAGTAATAAAGTGAGAGAAATTCTGTCCTTTATGCCTTATGCAGAGATTTTATTTATTTCTGCTAAAACAGGACAACGTATACCAAAGCTCTTTGATACACTGGATGTGGTGATTGAGAATCATGCACTCCGTGTGGCTACAGGTGTGTTGAATGAAATTCTGGCAGAAGCTGTGGCAATGCAGCAACCGCCATCTGACAAAGGAAAACGTTTGAAAATATTCTATATGACCCAGGTATCTGTAAAACCGCCTACTTTTGTTATATTTGTAAATGATAAAAAGCTGATGCATTTTTCCTATACCAGATATATTGAAAATAAAGTACGGGAAGCTTTTGGTTTTGCAGGGACACCACTTAAATTTATAATTCGTGAAAGAAAGGATAAATAGTACTATGCATATTGTTGTTCCAATTTTGGTTTGTGTTTTAATAGGATATTGTTTTGGATGTTTTTCCACCGCATATTTTGTGGGGAAATTACATGGAATAGACATACGTAATGAAGGAAGTGGGAATCTGGGAAGTACCAACGCCTTGCGTACCTTAGGTATAAAAGCGGGACTAATGACTTTTGCAGGTGATATACTAAAGGCAGCAGTGCCAATTTGTATCTTTCGTGTTGTGTATCATGGGCAGGGAGATATTGTTCTTGTACTTGCCATGTGGATGGGACTGGGTGTTGTCTTAGGGCATAACTTTCCTTTCTGGCTGCATTTTAAAGGTGGGAAGGGGATTGCTGTGACTGCTGCTGTTATTCTGGTAACGGCCGAGTGGCAGATTACCGTTGCTGGACTTTTAATTTTTGCTATTATAGTAGGAATTACACGGTATGTATCATTAGGGTCACTGGTGGCTTCTTTTTATCTGCTTGCTAATGTATTGATATTTCATCGTGATAGCCCAGAATGGATACATTTAATAGCAGTAAGTTTGGTGTTTGCTTTATTAGCATTTATTCAACATAGAGGAAACATTGTCCGATTGTTAAATGGAACAGAACGAAAAGTTGGTGTAAAGGAGGAATAAGTAGTGAAAAGAGTAGGTTTATTAGGTGCAGGAAGTTGGGGAACAGCACTTGCAATTACTTTGGCAAAAAATGGTCATGATATAACCCTGTGGTCTGCATTAGAGGCAGAAGTAACTTTGCTGCAGACACATAGAGAACATATTGAAAGATTACCAGGAATAAAATTGCCAGAGAACATATTAGTAACTAGTGATTTGGAAATGGCATGTAAGGATATGGATATTATTGTGTTTTCTGTGGCATCTCCTTATGTCCGAAGCACAGCAAAGCAAAGTGCAGCTCATATAAAAGAAGGGCAGATTGTTGTAAATGTGGCAAAGGGAATTGAAGATGACAGCTTAAAAACTTTGTCTGAAGTATTAAAGGAAGAGCTTCCACAGGCAGAAATTGCAGTATTATCGGGACCAAGCCATGCAGAAGAAGTAAGTAAAGGAATTCCTACTACAGTTGTAGTAGGTGCAGAGAAAAAAGAAACAGCAACTTTTATTCAGGAAACATTTATGTCCCAGATGTTTCGTGTTTACACCAGCCCGGATATTATCAGTATTGAGCTTGGCGGAGCATTAAAAAATGTCATTGCCCTTGCTGCTGGTATGATAGATGGTCTGGGATTTGGGGATAATACAAAGGCAGCACTTGTGACAAGAGGTATTGCAGAAATTACACGCCTTGGTGTGGCAATGGGTGGCAATAAAGAAACTTTTTCCGGATTGACTGGAATGGGGGACTTGATTGTAACTTGTACCAGTAACCATAGTAGAAATCACAATGCTGGGTATCTTATAGGAAAGGGATATTCGATGGAAGATGCTATGAAGGAAGTAAAACAAGTAGTAGAAGGGGTATATTCTGCGAAAGCTGCCTTAAAACTTGCCAGAGAATATCAAGTGTCTATGCCAATTGTGGAAAAAGTAAATCAAGTATTATTTGAAGGGAAATTGGCAAAGGAAGCTACATTAGAATTGCTTGCCAGAGAGCCAATTGCGGAATATAAGGAATTACAGTGGAAAAAATAAGATGGTAGCCTGGGAAAGGTAGTGCTTTGTGGAAGAATGAAAGAGAAGAGTAAGAGTTTTATTAGGCAAATAAGTATTTTATGCGGGGATATATTAATTATATTTGGTGTGTCTATATTGGCACTGCTTGTACGTTTTGAAATGGTATATTCTGCTATTCCGGATTATTATCTGGAGTGGATGTACCAGTACATGCCAATGCATATTATCTGTACCCTTATCATATTCTATTTCTGTAAGATGTATCGCAATCTATGGAGATATGCCAGTGTAGGAGAGCTTTGCTATTTGATTCTGGCATGCTGCTCATCCGCGTTGTTACAAATGATTATTATGTGGAATATAGGCTATCGTATGCCCATTAGTTTTCATATTAATACGATTATGTTTTTAACAGGTTTTACAGCAATCGAACGTTTTACCTATCGGATTCTTACGGAGATGAAAAATAAATATCTTACTCCCTCAATTGGTGAAGGAGAAGTATCCAGGGTTATGTTGGTTGGTGCCGGTGATGCAGGACGGGTGCTATTAAAAGAAATGGCTGCCAGCCAGTTCGTACACGGAAAAGTTGTCTGTATTATTGATGATGATGTGAAAAAAATTGGAAAAGTAATGAATGGAGTTTTAGTAGTAGGTGGAAGAGATAAAATTCTTGAGGCAGCAGAGGAATATAAGGTAAATGAAATTATTGTAGCAATTCCAAGTATATCTGCCAAGGAGAGAAGTGCAATTCTTCACGTTTGCCAGGATACCAATTGTAGTGTACGCATTTTGCCGGGAGTATATCAGCTTATTAATGGTGAAGTAAATATCAGTAAGCTTCGTCAGGTGGAAGTGGAGGATTTGTTAGGCAGGGATCAGATTGCCGTAGATTTAGATTCGATTATGGGTTATGTGAGTGGTAAGAGAGTTATGGTAACCGGAGGAGGTGGATCTATTGGCAGTGAGCTTTGCCGCCAGATAGCTGCAAATAAACCAGAGATGCTTATTATTGTAGATATTTATGAAAATAATGCATACGAAATACAACAGGAGTTAATCCGCACCTATGAAGGTTTGAATCTGGTAGTTTTGATTGCATCTGTGAGAAATACCAAACGTATGAATGGGATTTTTGAAACCTATAAGCCACATATCGTGTATCATGCGGCTGCCCATAAACATGTACCTCTTATGGAGACAAGTCCAAACGAGGCGATTAAAAATAATGTATTTGGTACCTATAAAACAGCAAGAGCAGCAGGAGAAAACGGTGTAGAAAAATTTGTTATGATTTCTACTGATAAAGCGGTGAATCCTACTAATATAATGGGAGCTTCTAAGCGGATATGTGAAATGATTATTCAGACTTTTAACCGGGAATATCCAACAGAGTTTGTTGCAGTCAGGTTTGGAAATGTACTAGGAAGTAATGGCAGTGTGATTCCGTTGTTTAAAAAACAAATTCAAAATGGAGGTCCGGTAACTGTTACACACCCAGATATTATCCGGTATTTTATGACTATATCAGAAGCTGTGTCTCTTGTACTACAAGCAGGAGCCTATGCAAAAGGTGGCGAAATATTTGTGCTGGATATGGGAGAACCAGTGAAGATTCTTGATTTGGCAAAGAATTTAATCCGGTTGTCTGGTCTGATACCAGGAGAAGATATCAAAATACAATTTACCGGGCTTCGTCCAGGAGAAAAGTTATTTGAGGAGCTTCTTATGGATGAAGAGGGATTACAAAAAACAGATAACCGGCTTATTTTTATTGGAAAGCCAATTGAACTGGATGAAGAAGAATTCCGCAGCCAGCTAAAGAATTTAGAAGAAGCAGCGGTTGATGAACATCAGGATATCCGCAGGAAAGTAAAGGAAATTGTACCGACTTATGTAATTCAAGGTAACAGGTCGACCCCCGGCTGAACTGTTACAATTCAAGGTAACTTAGGCAGGTCTGCACACTCTGCTGTGCAAGACCATAAAAAAGACTAAGATAGGAGCAGAAGTATGTATCAGAAAATCAAAAGGGGAATTGATTTTATCATTTCCCTTATCGGTTTTATAATTTTATCTCCATTATTTATTTTGCTTTGTCTGGCTATTAAATTAGATAGTCCGGGACCGGTTTTCTTTCGGCAAAAGAGAGTGGGGATTCATAAGACGCACTTTCAAATATTAAAATTCCGGACAATGCGTATAGATACACCCAAGGATTGTCCCACACATCTTTTGGAAAATCCAGAGCAGTATATTACCAGAGTAGGAAAATTTCTTAGAAAGACCAGTTTAGATGAATTACCCCAGATATTTAATATATTATCTGGGGATATGAGCATTATTGGACCAAGACCAGCATTATGGAACCAATTTGATTTAATAGAGGAAAGAGACAAATATGGTGCTAATGATGTAATGCCAGGACTTACTGGCTGGGCACAAATAAACGGCAGGGATGAATTGCCAATTGATGTAAAGGCGAAACTGGATGGTGTGTATGTAGAAAAAATGAGTTTTTTCTTTGATTGCCGTTGTTTTGTAGGGACAATAATTAGCGTTTTAAAGCATGACGGTGTAGTAGAAGGTGGAACAGGAGTCATGGGGAAGGACGATTCAAAATGAAATATATTTTGATAATAGGGGAACATAGTTATATAGGAAATTCCTATCAGAAATGGTTGGAACAATATCCAGAGAATTACCAGATAGATGTGGTATCCAGCCGCAATAAAGCGTGGAAGCAGATTGATTTTGGTAAATACGATTCTGTTTTACATACAGCAGGAATTGCCCATGTGGAAGCAAAATCAGATATGGAACAACTTTATTATAAAGTCAACCGGGATTTAACAATTGCTTGTTGTCAGAAGGCGAAAGCCGATGGTGCACGGCAATTTACTTTTTTATCCAGCATTATTGTATATGGGGAGAGCAAATCGCTAGATCCTGTGATAATTACCAAAGATACCAAACCTGTGCCAAACGGATTTTATGGGCAAAGCAAACTGGAGGCAGAGGAAGGTATTTTACCATTAGAAAATGAAAATTTTAAAGTGGCTGTGATAAGACCTCCTATGGTATATGGAAAAGGATCAAAAGGTAATTATCCAAAACTTGCCAAGCTGGCATGTACGATACCTTTTTTTCCAGGGTTAGAAAATAAGAGAAGCATGGTGCATATTGACAATTTGTGTGAATGCCTCCGGTTAATTATGGATAAAGGAGAAGGGGGCATTTTTTACCCACAGAATAAAGAATATGTAGAAACAAGAGAACTTGTGATGCAGATTGCAAGAGTACATGGAAAAAGGATGTATCTTTTGAATATATTTAATCCATTTATTTGTATTCTGGCGAAAAAAATAAAATTGATAAATAAAGTATTTGGAACTTGTGTTTATGATAAAACAATGTCAGATTGTTTTGAGGGAAATTATCAAGTTTTAAATTTTAAGGAAAGTATTCAAAAGACAGAGTGGAGGTAATCATGAGAGCACTTATGCTTGCATCAGTAGCATCAATGCTGGATCAGTTTAACCGGGAGAATATAGCTCTTTTAGAAAGGCTAGGCTATCAGGTGGATATTGCCTGTAATTTTGAGGAGGGAAATACATCCAGTGAAGAACAGGTAATGGCATTTCGCAAACAAATGGAGGAGGAAGGAGTAGAGACAGTACAAATTCCTATTCCCAGAAATATTTCGGCAGTTGGAAAGATAGTAAAGTCTTACCAAATGGTGAAAAAATTAGTAGAAGAAAATCAATATGATATTGTACATTGCCATTCACCTATTGGAGGTGTCATTACCAGACTTGCCTCCAGAAAACAGAGAAAAAAAGGGATGAAGGTTATTTATACTGCCCATGGTTTTCATTTTTTTACTGGGGCACCAAAGAAAAACTGGATTATTTTTTACACAATAGAGAAGATTCTGTCAAGATATACAGATGTGCTTATTACTATATGCCATGAAGATTATGAACGTGCGAAAAGAAAAAAACTTGGACGAAAAATAGTCTATTCCCCGGGAATCGGAATAGATGTAGACAGCATCAAAAATTTAGCTCTAAAAGAGGATAAGAGGGCAGAGCTTGGATTATCCTCAAAAGACAAGATAATATTATCCATTGGAGAATTAAATGCAAACAAAAATCATGAAGTGATTTTGCGGGCAATTGGAAGTTTGAAAAGGACTGATGTTCATTATGCGATTTGTGGAAAAGGAGAATTAGACCAGCATCTGCAAAAAGTTGCAAAAGAAGTTGGCATGGAAGGAAGACTGCATTTATTAGGGTTCCGCACAGATGCAAAAGAATGGTTAAAGACAGCAGATATTTTTGCATTTCCTTCCTTTCGGGAGGGACTTCCTGTTTCCTTAATGGAGGCAATGGCAGCAGGACTTCCGATAGTCTGTAGTAAAATCAGGGGGAATGTTGATTTAATTCAGCATAAAAAGGGCGGTTATATGGGAGCACCCAATAATATGGCTTATTTTGCAAAGGCTATTGAACAGTTGCTGCTAAAGCCAGAACTTGGAAAACGTATGGGAGCATTTAACCAAGATGCAATTAAGGCATTTGATAAAGCCCAGGTGGAAAAAGTTGTGCATCAGGTGTATGATTGGGATGTGTAGGAAAAAGAGACAAGAAAGATAGTTGCAGCTTGATTTGCAGATAGAATGGAGAAGATTGAAATAATGAATGATAGACAAAAACAACCAATTCGTGTTTTGCATATGCTTCATAGCATGAACCGTGGCGGGGCGGAAACGATGATTATGAATTATTATCGGAATATAGATAGAGAACAGGTGCAATTTGACTTTTTGTTGACGTTTCAAGGAAAGAGTGATTATGAAGAGGAAATTCTCTCTATGGGAGGACGAATCTATCATATTACCCCATTAACGCTTACTTCTATGAGAGGTTATCTGAAAGATATTCAAAGGTTTTTGAAAGAACATAGAGAATATAGAATTGTCCATTCCCACACTTCAAGCAAAAGTGTTTTTCCTTTGTATATTAGTAAAAGATGCAAAGTACCAGTAAGAGTCAGCCATTCTCATAATATGGCATTAGGGGATGGTACATTTTCCATAAAGGAGATTGTAAGAAAATTATTAAGAAAACCTTTAAGATTAGTAAGTACTCATAATTTTGGCTGTTCAAAGGAAGCCACAATCTGGTTATATGGGAAAAAATATTGGCAAACGGGAAAGGCAAAAGTTCTGCCCAATGCTATAGATGCCCAAAAATTTTCTTATAATGAAGAGATAAGAGAAAAATATAGACAGGATTTTTCCTTAAACGACAATTTTGTAGTAGGGCATGTGGGAAGATTACAAAAAGAAAAAAATCATTTGTTCTTATTAGAGATTTTTGCAGAAATAGCAAAAAAGGAAGAAAAAGCAAGACTGGTTCTGGCAGGGGAAGGTGCTTTGCAGAAAGAAATTGAGCAAAAGGCTCAATTTCTTGGTATTGAAGAAAAAGTTATTTTGCTGGGATTAAGATTCGATGTTCCTAATTTGTTACAGATGATGGATGTCTTTGTTTTTCCTTCTCTTACAGAGGGACTGGGAATTGTGTTAGTTGAAGCACAAACTGCAGGGTTGCCATGCTTTGCATCGAAAAATGTGATACCAGAAGAAGCAGCAGTAACGGATTTGGTGGAATTTATTTCTTTAGAAGAGTCTGCCAGAAATTGGGCAGATAAGATTCTACAGGTAGAAAATCAGCAAGACCGGAAAACCAGAGTTTCTATGGTACAGGATGCCGGATATGATATTTGCGTGGAGGCAAAGAAGTTGGAGGAGTTTTATCTGACAGAGTATAAAAAATCAATATGCCATAAGGCGGAAAGGTAGAATGTATTATGGATGCTATGCTTACCATATTAACACCAACATATAACAGAGGTGTTCAGTTAAAAAATCTTTATGAAAGTTTAAAAAGGCAGACAAATAAAAATTTTATCTGGTATGTGGTAGATGATGGCAGTACTGATGATACAGAATATGTGATTAGAGAATGCCAACAGGAGAATCATGTAATAATCTGGTATGATAAAAAGGCAAATGGAGGAAAACATACCGCACTAAATTATGGGATTAAAAGGGTAGAAACAGCACTTACTATGATTGTAGATAGTGATGATTTACTTACTTCGGATGCAGTAGAAACTATTTGTAATGACTGGCTGGAAAACTGTGAGCAAAATATATGTGGGATGAATTATTTGAGAGGATATTCTGGGTTCGAGGTAATTGGCAGGAAATGGCCAAATGATGAGCAGATTGCCAATTCAATTACATTAACTTGTAACAAAGAGATTATTGGGGATAAGGCAGAAGTGTTTGTGACAGAGATACTAAAAGAATATCCTTTTCCAGAGATACCAGGAGAAAAGTTCTTTTCAGAAAGTTATGTCTGGCTTGGAATTGCACGAAAATATGATATGTTTATGAAAAATAAAATATTGTATATTACAGAATATTTGGATGGGGGCCTATCAAAAAGTGGACGGAGTATGCAACTTGGCTCACCGGTCGGGGCAATGATGAACGCCGCTATGCGGATGCATAAAGAATTTTCCATAAAATTACGCTTTAAAAATAGTATGCTTTATAGTTGTTATGGTACATTAGCACAGAAAAAATTCAGTAATCTATGGCAAGAGACTCCAAGTAAAATATATTTTCTTATAGGATATATACCTGGAATTGTTTTGAAAAAATATTGGGTAAAAAAATATTTATAGAAAAATATTTTTGCTTGTTTTGCAAGTATCACTACGAATAGATAGTGTTAGAAATGTATGAATATGTTACTGTTCACACCTACGGTGCAAACAGTAACGGAATCCAGCCTATTTAAAGTTCGCCTTCGGCGAAAGGCTGGATTCTTGGCTGTTTTACATTCTTGGCACATAGCTTGACAGCAAGTGTCAAGCTTGTGAGTGAACAGTAACATGAATATTGCTATAAAGTAGAGGAGCGTGGAATCAATGGGAACATACTATAATCCGGGGAAACATGGCTTTGAAAGAGCATTAAACTCAAAAATTTATGTGGATAAAACAGGGCTTATCGAGTATACAAATTCTGTTTTAGATTCGGAGCAAGCGTATATCTGTGTCAGTCGTCCCAGACGTTTTGGAAAATCTATGACTGCAGAAATGCTTGTAGCATATTATGATAAAACCTGTGATTCCAGTGAATTGTTTAATGGATTGAAAATTACTGAAAGTCCAGATTATAAAAAACATCTGAATCAGTATGATATTATTCATATTGATGTGGCAGCTCTTTTGCAAGTTACAGATAAGGAAACAGGTGAAAAAATAACTGCTGGAAAGACAGTGAAATATTTACAACAGGTTGTAATTGCAGAATTAAGACAAAAGTTTCCAACAATTGTAAATGATGATGAGGTAGACCTTCCAACTGTGCTTGGAACAATACATTTGCATACAAGTATTATGTTTATTGTTATTATAGATGAATGGGATGCTATTTTTAGAGAAGATAAAATGGACACGAAAGCACAGCAGGCATACATTTCTCTTTTAAGAGGAATGTTTAAATCCGCTGCTTCTAAGAAGTTTATAAAACTTGCCTATATGACTGGGATATTACCTATCAAAAAATATGGAACAGAATCTGCACTTAATAATTTTGATGAATTTACTATGACTGGAGCAGATATTTTGGCAGAATATGTAGGTTTTACAGAAAAAGAGGTACATGAATTGTATGAGGAATACCATATGAATTTTGTCGAGGCGAAAAGGTGGTATGATGGATATCATTTGGCGGAGAATCTGCATATTTATAATCCAAAATCTGTAGTGGATTCTATTCGGAGAAAGAAAATTACTAGTTACTGGACTACTTCAGGTTCCTATGAAACATTAAAAAATTATATTGTCATGAATTTTGATGGATTAAAGGATGCTGTAATACAAATGTTAACAGGAGGAGGTTGTAAAATTAATCCAAACAAATTTCAAAATGATATGGTTTCTTTTCATAGTAAAGATGATATATTAGTATTATTGATTCATTTGGGATATCTTGCTTATGATATAGATCATAAAATAGTTTATATACCAAATGAAGAAATACGTAGAGAGTATATAAATGCAATTGAGGAAACTGATTGGGATTATGTTATAAGGGCAATCGCTGATTCAGATGCTTTGTTAAGGTCAACCTGGCAGAAGGATGAAAGAGCTGTGGCAAAAGCAATAGATACTGTTCATGAGGCAAATACTTCTATAGTGAAATATAACGATGAGAACTCGTTAAGCTGTGTAATAGCCTTAGCATATTACAATGCTATTAATGAGTACACAATAATCCGGGAATTGCCATCAGGAAAAGGTTATGCAGATATTGTGTTTCTTCCAAGAAAAAAATCGGACAAACCAGCCATGGTAGTAGAATTAAAATGGGATAAATCAGTGGAAGGAGCAATTGAACAAATTAAAGACAAACAGTATACACAGGCATTACAGGATTATCATGGAAATTTGCTATTGGTGGGAATTAATTATAATAAAAAAACGAAAAAACATCAATGTAGAATCGAAAGTATAGCGAAGTAGAGGGAATCTTATGTTACTGTTCACACCTACGGTGCAAACAGTAACGGAATCCAGCCTATTTGTATTCGCCTTCGGCGAAAGGCTGGATTCTTGGCTATTCTACGTTCTTGGCACATAGCTTGACAGCAAGTGTCAAGCTTGTGAGTGAACAGTAACAATCTTATTCAATCTTACTGAAAGGTTTGGTGGGAGAATGGAAAAAGTACTAATTTTATCATTAACAGAAAAAGATGATTACGCACTGGCTGAATGGAGAAAAAATGGAGTAGATACAGATATAACCTTAAAGGACTGTTCGAAAATACTTCGTGCCATAAGACGGTTATGGATAAAATTACACTTACCAATGGAACATATCTGGTATGGAAATTGGAAGAAAACATTTATGGAGTATGATTGTGTTCTGGTTCATGGAACTTGGATGGCAGAAAAAGTACCTCATTGGATGAGAAAACAGACAGAAAAAGCAGGAAAGAAAATGAAAATTATCTGGTGGTATTGGAATAAGGTGGTTGCAAAAGATAATCCTGACAGGGTATCAGAAAATGATTGTGAAAAATGGTCTTTTGATATAGAAGACTGTGAAAAATATGGAATGCATCACAATACACAATATTATTTTAAAAGCTTCCAGCTTCCTAAAGAAGAAGTAAAATATGACATTTACTTTTTAGGAACAGATGGTGGCAGAAAGAATAAGATTGGTGAGTGGAATACAAAATTTGAGGATATGGGATTACATACAGATATCCATATTATTACAGACACTATCACAGAGGATGAGCCATATAAGAAATTATTACAAAAAAACAAACTAAGTTATCAAGAAAATTTGCAGCATATTGCACAAAGTAAGTCAGTACTGGAAATACTCCGTGAGGGGCAAAGTGGACAGACACTTCGGGCGTTAGAGTGTTTGTTTTATCATAAGAAGCTGATTACTAATGATATAAGGGTGCAGGAATATGATTATTATCATGAAGATAATATATTTATTATTGATAAAGATAAATTAGAAGATTTACCAAAATTTTTAGAAAAACCATGTGCAGCAATTTCAGAGGAATTGATAGAAAGATATGATTGTAAACAATGGTTAGAACGGTTTGGTTTGTGAATAGTAGTCAATTGTTAATGTTCACTCACAAGCTTGACACTTGCTGTCAAGCTATGTGCCAAGAACGCAGAATAGCCAAGAATCCAGCCTTTCGCCGAAGGCGAACTTTAAATAGGCTGGATTCCGTTACTGTTAGCACCGTAGGTGTGAACAGTAATAGTCAATTGCCTGGTTTGGAAAGAAGAGGTGAGATTTCTTGAAACATTTTGTAGATACAGGGGTTTGTAATCCCGATAAACATTACATGGCATATAGTGATAAAAGGATAGAAGAAATAAAAGAAATGATACATGCTGGTAAGTATTTTACTATAAATCGTGCAAGGCAGTATGGGAAAACAACCACTTTGTATCTATTGAAGAAAAAGCTTCATAAAGAATACATTGTGTTAAAGCTAAGTTTTGAGGGTGCAGATAGTTATTTTACCTCAGAAGAAGCCTTTGTAAATGGATTTTTGGAAGATGTAGAGGAAGAATTGTATAGACAAAATTTGGAAATATCTATTTGGGGAAGTGGGACAGAACCCAAAAAAAACTATGTTACTATGAAAGAATTGGGAAGAAGAATTACAAAACTATGTGAACAGATGAACAAGGAAATTATTCTTTTTATTGATGAGGTAGATAAAAGTGCAGATAATCAGATTTTTCTGTCTTTTCTTGGTATGTTGAGAGAAAAATTTATAAGAAGAGAAATGGGGGAAGATATTACTTTTCACAGTGTTGTATTAGCAGGTGTATATGATATTAAAAATCTGAAATTAAAACTTAGAAATGGTGAAGAACAAAAATATAACAGTCCCTGGAATATTTCTTCAGATTTTAATATAGATATGGCATTATCTGCAGAAGAAATTACAGGCATGCTTAAAGAATATGAACAGGAACACCAATATCATATTGATATTAACTGGTTTGCAAATAAGATATGGGAATATACCCAAGGATACCCATATCTGGTGTCCCGTATTTGTAAATTATTGGATGAAGAAATCTGGAAGACTCATGAAAATGCAAAAGAAAAAGAAGCAAGAGAACAAGCATGGACAGGGGAAGGTTTTCAAAAAGTAATCAAAAGCATAGTAACAAGCAGAAGTACATTGTTTGATGATATTAATAAGAATATAGAAGCATTTCCCAAACTAGGTAAAATGCTTAAGTTTATACTGTTGTATGGTCAGCATTTTTCTTATACCTTATCAGATGATATAATTCAATTGGGAACGATGTTTGGATATTTAAGAGAGAAGGATGGGGAGGTAGCAATACATAACCGTATCTTTGAGATGTATCTATATGACATGTTTTATAAAAAATCAGAGTTAGAAAATCAATTGGTTAAAAAGAGTAGTTATGAAAAAAATCAATTTATTCAAAATGGGCAACTGGAGATGAATCAGATATTGGAACGATTTGCTATACATTATCATGGAATGTTTGAAAAACAGCATCAGAAATTTTTTGAAGATGAATGTAGATTTTTATTTATAACATTTATAAAACCTATTATAAATGGAATAGGAAATTATTATATAGAAGCAAGAACCAGAGACCAAAGAAGAATGGATATTGTGATTGATTATTTAGGGAAACAATATATTATTGAACTTAAGATATGGTATGGAGAAAAATATATACAAGATGGCAGAGAACAATTGGCAGATTATCTTGACAGTATGGAAAGTACAAAAGGATGGCTGGTAAGTTTTTATTTTGGAAAAAAGAAGTTAGATGCTGCTAATTATGAGATACAAGAAAAAGAAATACATGATAAAAAAATTCTGGAGATAGTGGTGTAGATAATTAAATGGAATAGTTACAATAGACTTTATATTTCAGCTGTGATACACTTAAACAGTTATGGAAGGAGGAAGCTTTAATGAAACAAAAGGCATTGCCGGTTGGTGTTGATGATTTTGAAAAGCTGGTTACAAGAAATTATTATCTTGTAGACAAGACCATGTTTATAAAGGAGTTAATAGACAAGAATGGTGATGTGAACCTCTTTACCCGTCCAAGGAGGTTTGGCAAGACACTAAACATGAGTATGCTCCGGTACTTTTTTGAGGATGGCTGTGACCGGATAGGCAATAAAGTGGATTATACACATTTGTTTGAGGGCTTGAAGATTATGGAGTGTGGTGAAGAGTATCTGCAGTATATGGGAAGTTATCCGGTAATTTCGCTGACTTTGAAGTCTGCAAAGCAGAATGATTTTTCATTGTCATATACCATGCTTGCAAGAGCCATTGCAGACGAGTTTGAAAGACATGCCTTTTTGATGGAGTCAGAGAAGATGACACCACGGATGAAGAAAAGGTATGAAAAGCTAATGAATGAAGAGGCGGCAATGGCAGATTACAGCGATGCTTTGAAATTTCTGTCAGAATGTTTGTACAACTATTATGGCAAAAAGGCAATCATTCTGGTTGATGAGTATGATGTACCTCTTGAGAGTGCCTACCAGTATGAATATTATGACAAAATGGTAAGTTTTATCCGTTCCCTGTTTGAGTCTGCATTCAAGACAAATGCCTGTCTGGAGTTTGCGGTGATTACAGGCTGTCTGCGGATTTCAAAGGAATCTATATTTACAGGAATGAACAATCTTAAGATTATCTCTATTTTAAATGAGAGATACGACGAATATTTTGGTTTTACGGATGAGGAAGTACAGAAAATCTGTGAGGACTATGGAATGCCACAAAAGTTTGAGAGCGTGAAAGAATGGTATAACGGATATGTGTTTGGTAATGCGAATGTGTATAATCCATGGAGTGTCATCCAGTTCGTCGATGACTTGGTTGAAAATGTTAATTGTTTTCCTTCTCCATACTGGGCGAATACAAGCTCGAACAGCATTGTCCGCAGTCTGGTCAGCCGTGCGGACCGGAAAACGAAAGATGAGATAGAACAGCTGATAGAGGGGAAAACCGTGGAAAAGCAGGTGCATGAGGATATTACCTATGACGAGGTATACAAAGGAATGGACAACTTGTGGAACTTTATGTTTTTTACCGGATATTTCCGAAAAGTGGGGGAACGCATGGAAGGATCACGCAGGTATGTGACACTTACCATCCCCAATAAAGAGGTACATTATATCTTTGAGAACAAGGTACTTGGCTGGTTTCAGGAAGAAGTGGAAAAGCGTGATTTGACAAGATTGTACGAAGCCTTTCTAAATATGGATACGGCAGTTGTGGAAGAGGAAATCGAGAAGATGTTCTTTGATACCATCAGTATGTATGATTATTATGAAAGTTTTTACCATGGCTTCCTGGCAGGAATCCTCTATGGCATAGGGGGCTATTATGTAAAGTCCAACAGAGAGGGAGGAAACGGCAGAACGGATCTGTTCGTGAAGCCACTGTCCTATGAGAAGACTGCATTTGTTGTGGAGTTTAAAGTGGCAAAGAACATAGATGGTTTAGAAGAGAAAGCAGATGAGGCATTGGCACAGATAAAAGAAAAATGTTATGACAGGGAGTTAAAGAGTGAGGGGTATGTCAGCTTTGCACACTATGGTATTTCTTTTTTCGGAAAGAAATGTATAGTAAAGGTGAAAGAGGCAGGAGACTAATTTTAACAGTTGCAAAATGTAGAAAGCTAAAGTATAATGTAGAAAGTGTATGACATTCGACACAAGGGGAGGTTGAAGCAAAGATGAAGATTGCAGCAGGTATTGTAACCTATAATCCAGATATAGTGCGTCTTCAGGAAAATATAGATGCTGTTATGAATCAGGTAGAGCATCTGATTATTGTTGATAATGCCTCCATAGATAAAGATAAGTGGTTAGAAAAATTAGCTAATATAGAGAAAGTAACTATAATACAAAATGATACCAATAGGGGGATTGCCACTGCATTGAACCAGATACTGGAATGTTCAGGGAAACTTGGCTGTGAGTGGACTTTGACATTAGATGAAGATTCTGTGGTTCCTGCCAATATGGTAGAAGTGTATAGAAAATATATAGATATGGACAGGGTTGCCATGATTGTGCCAGTAATTGAGGATAGAACTATGGATGTAATAGATGTGAATGGCACACTAGAAATGCAACATGAGTATGTAGATACAGCTATTACATCAGGTACCTTAATGAAGAATCAAGTATGGATAGAAGTTGGTGGATTTACAGAGAAATTATTTATTGATTATGTGGATTTTGATTATTGTATGAAACTGAAGAAAGTACAGTATAAAATATTGCGGGTGAATACTGTACATTTACTTCACGAATTGGGAAATGCAACAGAGATTAAGCTATTTACATTTCTTGGTAAAGTGTTTTTCTGGTGTTCTCCTATTGGCAGAAGATTTCGGGAACTTCGCTATACTACAAATCATTCAGCAGAACGGTTATATTATGTTACAAGGAATCAATATTATTATATGGAACAATATAGAAAGTATATTGATGTGAAGAAAATGAAACGAGGAATGAAGATTGGCTGGGTGGTGAAGCTTATTTTCGAAAAGAACCGTTTGGCAAAGTGGAAAGCTATTCGCAAGGGTATTCGAGATGGAAAGAATATGAGTGAAAATCAAGGATAGGAGTATAAAATGAAAAACTTCAAAGAACATATTATACAAAATAAAATAAAATATATTATATTGTTTATGCTCACATTGATATTGGCGATTGCTAGCATGATATATTATCATACAAGTTATGAAGAAAAGAAAAATGGCAATCTGAAAATTGTTGCAAATATCAGTGATAATTTAGAACAAAAACAATTAAAAAATAATCAAGTTATAAGTCAAACTTTTATAATAAATCAAGATTTTGAAGGATTCAAGTTACGACTATATGCATACAATGTTATTTCAAATGGTCAGTTGCATGTACAGTTATGGAATAAAGATAAAAATGTTCAAATTCAGGAGTGGAAAAAACCATTATCCTACTGTACAGGAAATGATTTTGTGGATTTTTCTTTATCTTCAATTGAAAAAGTAGAACATGATACCCAATATACAATTCGGTATTATTTGAGTGATATTGATGATAAAGGAGATATATTTTATTACTACTGTACAAAAACAAATTCTTACTCTGATGGAATATTATATGTTGGAAATGATATGATAGAGAAGGATTTGGCATTTAGTGTTTACCAAAAACAAGAAGGAATATATACATTTATAAGCTCTTTTTTTCCTTTGATTACAATATTAGTTATCCTGTCTGTTGTTTTTGTTTATTATTTTTTATATATACAAAAAGATATTTCTGTAGAAAAGATTTTTTTACCATTAATCTTATGTTTTGGGATCATTTATATGTTATTGCTCCCACCTTTTAGTGCTCCAGATGAACCAATGCATTTTGGGGCATCCTACAAGATTTCCAATTATATGTTAGGGAATGTATCTTTTGGGGAACATGGAAATATAAATATGAGAGTAGATGATGCCAAGAATGGATACATTACAATTCCAACAATCGAAACTTATCAAAAGCTTTATGATGAATGGAATGAAGGTTTGCAAAGAGGTGAGATAGTAGAAAGTAATTATCAATCTTATGCTACAAAAAATTTATTTCTACATACACCTGGTGCAATTGGTATTACGATAGCAAGGATATTACAACTTGGAAGTACACATCTTTTATTGTTTGGAAGGCTTACCAACTTGTTGGTGTTTGTTTTAATGACATACTTTGCAATAAAAATTACTCCTATTGGGAAAAACATCCTTTTGGCGGTTTCCTTAACTCCTATGATGTTAGAACTAGTATCTTCCTACTCTTGTGATGCAACTATCAATGGAATTGTATTTCTTTCCTTATCATATATACTTAGATGTATATATGATAAGGAATATATAAGGGGAAAAGAAATTGCTTTGCTTACAATATGTTCATTCTTTTTGGCACCATCAAAATTGGTATATGTTCCAATCTTATTTTTGGTTATATTGATACCAATGAAAAAATTTAAAAATAAAACATGTTATTTGGTGACATTAGGATTAGTATTTAGTGTGATGATACTGACAAATGTTTTAATGAATAAATCAATGATATCATGGATGTCAGGTACAGAGAACACTGCTATGACAGAAGTAAAAGAAACAACTGAGTTGATGGAAGAATCGAAAATTGAAATACAACAAAATTATTCTTTTATGTGGTGTTTGCATAATCCCATTCAGGCAATTCAAATTTATCTGCGTTCAACTATAGTTAATGTACCAGGATATTTTGTGACATTGGTGGGATGGGCACTTGGGTGGTTAGAAATTCATATTAGCATGGTAATAGTAACAATATACGCACTTGTATTATTAATATCATTATTTATAGGAGAAAGAGATGATATTAAAATTAAGATAAGTCAACGTAGTGTTTCGGTTATTTCTGTTATATGTGTATACGGATTAGTACTTACTTCTATGTTTTTTGCATGGACACCTATAGGTTCTCCTATTATAGAAGGTGTACAGGGAAGATATTTTCTGCCAATTGTGCCATTGGCATTTTTAATATTAAATAATAAAAAAATTTCAATAAATATAGAGATATGGAAGTATATTGTTCCGGTTATAATGATATGTGATATTGCCGCCATTTTGGAAGTCTTTCATATTATTTGTAACCGATAATAATAGAAAAAGAAAAATTGTATCAATAAGTTAGGTGAAGATTATGTTGGAATATACGGGCAAGAGTCATACATTTGCTATATGTGCTTATAAAGAGAGTTTATATTTAGAAGAGTGTATACATTCTCTTCAAAAACAAACAGTAAAAAGTAAAATAATAATGGCAACTTCTACTCCTAATGAGTATATACGAAAAATAGCAGAAAGATATAAGATACCATTATATATTCGTGAAGGAAAGAGTAATATAGCAAAAGATTGGAATTTTGCTTATGAACAGTGTAATACAGAGTTAGTTACAATTGCACATCAGGATGATATTTATAAGCCAGAGTATTTGAAAGAAGCGTTAGAAAAATTAAATAAAGCAAAGAATCCAATTATATACTTTAATAACTATAATGAAATAAGAGAGGGTGTTGAAGTGCAAAAAAATCAATTACTTACAATTAAGCGATTTATGTTGATTCCTTTAATACCAAAGTTATTTCAAAAAAGTCCTTTTGTACGAAGAAGAGTATTATCTATGGGATGTCCGATTTTATGCCCATCTGTATTGTATGTAACACAAAGAATGCCAAATCCATTGTTTACTTCGAATATGCGTGCCAGCTTGGACTGGGAACAATGGGAGAAGTTATCGAGATTGAAGGGAGAATTTTTATATTCAACAAAGATACTTACTTGTCATCGGATACACAAAGATTCAGAAACTTCTGCAGCATTAGGTGACAGTGCAAGAATTATAGAAGATTATGAAATGTTTTGTAAGTTCTGGCCAAAATGGATAGCAAAGATAATTAAATATTTTTATGCAAAAAGTGAGAAATCAAATTGGGAGTGACTAAAGAAGGGAGCAACTGTTTATGGATAAAATAGCAGTATTGATACCATGTTATAATGAGGCACAAACGATAGAAAAAGTTGTTACAGATATGAAAAAAGCATTACCGGAGGCTGTGATTTATGTATATGATAATAATTCGATGGATGATACTGCGAAGATTGCAGAAGAATGTGGAGCAGTAGTTCGGAAGGAATATATGCAGGGAAAAGGAAATGTGATTCGTCGAATGTTTCGTGAGATAGATGCTATGTGTTATATTATGACAGATGGAGATGATACTTATCCCGCAGAATATGCTAAAGATATGGCAGATTTTGTGTTAAATAAAAAGGTTGACATGGTAATTGGAGATCGTCTTTCATCCACATATTTTACAGAGAATAAACGGTTATTTCATAATTTTGGGAATACTTTGGTTAGAAAGACAATTAATTTTCTGTTCCATACTGGAATCAAGGATGTTATGACGGGATATCGTGCCTTTAGTTACCAATTTGTGAAAACATTTCCAGTTTTATCAAAGGGTTTTGAAATAGAAACAGAAATGACTATTCACTGTGTTGAGAGAAATATGTTAACCGAAAATGTTGTAATTCAATATCGGGATAGACCAGAAGGCAGTGAATCCAAGTTAAATACTTATGGAGATGGACTGAAAGTAATAAAGACAATGTTTAAAATGTTTAAAAATTATCGTCCTTTTACTTTTTTTTCGTTTGTTGCAATTGTTTTACTGTGTTTAGCTGCTATATTTTTTGTACCAGTTTTATTCCGATTTTTTGAAACGGGATTAGTCAATAATATGCCGACTTTAATTGTGTGTGGATTCGTTACCATTGCGGCTATTCAGTCATTATTTTCAGGGATGATCTTATCTACAATTGCAGAAAAAAGCCGAATTGATTATGAGACAAATTTACATTTGATAGATATGGAGTATAAGAAACTGGTAAAAAGTGTAGAATTAGAAGAGGAATAGTTATGGAGTCGTTTATAAGTGTAGTATATGCAGCAAATGAGTTGTATGCCCCATTACTAGGCATATCACTGACTTCATTGTTGTATAATAATAAAGAAGAAAAATTTGATATATACATTTTATCGAATGGCATAAAAATGAAGAATATTGAGAAGTTAGAAAAAACTTGTCAGAAATACAAGGCGAAGTTGAATGTTATTGATGTGTTGAATTTTGAAAAAAAGATATCTTTTAATATTGATACTTGCGGGTATGATATTACAACTATGGTAAGATTATTTTTGGGGGAATTATTACCACAAGAAGTAGATAAAGTATTATAT
>CAMWUK010000048.1 GCA_947177415.1 uncultured Clostridiaceae bacterium | reverse complement strand
CAATGACAGCAGAGCCAAGTAAAGAGCCGGAACCAACCATGATAGTCGAACCAACTAAAGATCCAGAGGTTGCTACAATGGCAGCAGTTATAAGCAAAGTGGAAGATGGCAGCATTTGGATTGAAAATGGAGCAAAGGAGCTTCGTTTGTCAGAAAATGTAACAATTTTAAAAGATGCAAAATATGATGGGAAAGAAACGTTACAAATTACTGTTTATGAATTATTTGAAGGCGATGAAATTACAATTACTTACAGTACTACAGGGGCAGAAGGTTATACATCTGATCCTCTTGAATGTGAGAAAATTGTAGTGGAAAATAGTAAAGTATATTTATTAAAGGAACACAAAATATCACAAATACAAAATGGTGGTGGAATGTTTTTGGAAGAATACCGTGCTCCATTATGGTATCAGTCTGGAAATGATCCAGAGAGTACTGGTAGTGACAGAACCACTAAGATTATCAAGAATGGAAAAGAAATTTCATTTGATGAACTGAAGGAAGGAGATATTATAAGAGTAAGTCATAGAGTAAATGGTGGAGAACAAGGTAGACCCGGATTTACAGATTTCCTTGAGACAGTTATTGTGCTAAGTGAATAAGTGTTATTAAGATAAGTGTAACAATGATCAATTTGAATATTTGAAGCTATTTTTAGAAAGAGTTGTACAACCTGTACAGAATGTGAAAACATTTTTGTATTGGGTGTACAACTTTTTTCTATTCTACAAAAATAGATTTTATTTGAGAATATATAAGGATATCCCATCATATAATTATATTAGTAGTAAAAAAGTAACAGAAAAAAATTGTTTTTGATTCAGTTATTCGTGTACTATACCAGTCATAATTATTTCCTGACCCAAAATGAATGTGATAGTGCATAAGTTGTATCGGAAAAACGTAACAGTTCAGCCGAGGGCTGCTCTGTTACGGAATGGGGCAAGCTTCGCATGTAAATTGCCCCATTCCCCTCTTGTTTTATTCTTTTATACGGTCTGCACAGCAGAGTGTGCAGACCTACCTGAATTGTTACAAAAAAACACATATTTTTAGAAAGGAGAGCAGCTATGAAGAGAATTTTGTGTGTATTATCGGAATTTGGTTACTGGGGAGAAGAATTAATTGGACCATACGAAACATTGATGAGAAGCGGTATGGTTGTAGATTTTGTGACTCCAACAGGGAAAAAGCCTCATGCGTTAGAACCAAGTATGGATTCTTCTTTTGTGGATCCTGCATTGGGAAAGCCAGTGGTATCAGAAGAAATGGCGGAAAAAGTGAAAAAGATGGAAAATTCTGATTTATTGGACAAGCCCATGAATTTAAGTAAATTAATTGGTGAACGGCCTTATATGTGCAGCAGTACATATCTAAGAGATTTTGAAGCATATAACCAAAGTGTGGAAAAGGCAGCGGACTTTCTAAGAAAATATGATGCATTGCTATTAATCGGAGGAAGCGGACCAATTCTTGATATGGGAAATAATCAAAGGGTACATGATTTAATCAAAATATTTGTAAGTGAGGATAAACCGGTTGCTGCGGAATGTTATGGTGTTGCCTGCCTTGCCTTTGCAAGAGATTACTGGATTAGAAAGAGCATTATTAATGGAAAACATGTAACAGGGCATCCATTGGAGTATGATTATAAAGATGGGACAGGCTTCTATGGATATGATATCAATATTGGACCTGCACCATATCCATTGGAGTTTATTCTTCGGGATGCAGTTGGTCATGAGGGAGAATTTATTGGAAATGTAGGAAAGACAATATCGGCAGTGGTTGATTATCCATTTATTACGGGCAGATCTACAGGAGATTCTTATAAGACTGGTGAACTGTTGGTAGAAGTTCTTGAAAATGGTCTTCGACGTTATGGCTGGTAAAAGCAGAAGGAAGGGTTGGTATGGATAAGATATTAGAAGGAAAAAAAGTGGCGGTGTTGATTGAAACAGAATACATAGCAAAAGAAGCCGCATATTACAAAGATTTTTTTACTTCTCATGGTGCCAAGGTAGAATTTATGACTTATTTGTTGGGAAAACCAGAGAGAGTCATTGTTAGTGATGTGACAGAAGTAAATCAAGAGGTACAATCTATGATCGTGAAAAAAGAAATTGCAGATTGTAATCCCAACGATTATGCCATTGTTTTGACAGCGGCAAATTATGTGGCATGCAGGCTTCGGGAAATACCGCCAACGGGAAGTTTAGGTGATGTCAGTCTTCTGCGTTCTCCAGCAGCCGTAAGATTTATGGCTGGAGCTATGATGAACCCTCAGATTGTAAAAGGAGCATTATGTCACGCCCTTTGGATTTTGACACCAGTTCCTGAACTTTTAAAAGGAAGGAAAGTGATTTGTCATACCGTAGTTTTGGCAGATGTAGTAAATGCAGGGGGAATTTATGTACCAGATGAGTCTCATGTAGTTGTAGATAAGGATTTAGTAACAGGAAGATCTGCAGAGGATTTGGAAGTATATTGTGAAAGCCTATTGGCTACCTTTTGTAAAATTAACGCATCCATTTAGGTAGAAACACGCATTTACTGCGTGATTCGTAAGAAAAAGTAGATTATGTAACTTTTAAGCCATGAAGGATAGAGGTTGAAGGTCAAAAGGAGGTATGTGATATGAAAATTAAGAGAAGTAATTATCTGCGTTATGGCTATAATCCACCTGAATCAGAAGGAAAGATTCAAAGCAAAAAAGTAAAAAAGTATAATGTGGAAAAGCTGATACAAAATTTAACAGAACCTTATATATGGAAAGACCATATTGAAAATGATTTAATGAAATTTTGGAAAAAAGATGCATTAGAATTACAGGGAGGATTGTTCCCTACTTACCTCACTAATGAAGGATTTCGTCTCTCAGAAAACCCTGATGAATGGACCGAAGAATTTAAGGCGGCCTTAAAAGATGATGATACAAAAGGATTAGTGACACCAGAATATAATTATGTCAGAGCACATTCCAGATTAACTTATGCAAACGGAATTGCTTATCATGTTACAGGAAAAGAAAATTATTTAAAGCAATGTAAAAAAGGAACAGAAGCCTTGATAAATGCTATGGATGGCAATTATGGAATGTATACCATGCAGGAAAAAAGCAGTGGTAAATGGGGAATGGCAAGAGAAGAAAGAACCAGTCAGGATTTGGCGTACGGATTGACCGGATTAGGTATGTATTATTTCCTTACCCATGACGAAACGGTACTTCATCATATTATAAAATACAAAAATTATATTTTTGATACCTATTTTGACAAAGGAAAAGGATATTTTACTTGGTTTCCCAAAGATAATATGGATAATAGTGTGGAAATTGTGGCACAGCTTGACCAGATTTATGCATATATGCTCTTTCTTACCCCATCCCTCCCAGAACCTTATCAGTCAGAATGGAAGAAAGATTTAAAAGGAATTGTGGATATTCTAATTTGGCGTTTTTATAGTGAAAGATATGAATTTTTCTGGGGGCAGGATACGACCTTAGGTGTACATAAACTTGGAAGTGATCATACGGACTTTGGACATTCTGTTAAGACAATGTGGCTTATCATGAGGGTTGGAGTTCTTTTGAGAGATATGAGTTATGTAATATTTGCCAGAGAAAAGATAGACAGGATTTTAAAGGAGGCATATATTGCTAAGGACAAATGCTGGGGAAGACGGTTTGATAAAGAAGGAAAAATGGATAAAAATAAAGAGTGGTGGATTTTGGCAGAACTAGATCAGGCAGCAGCGATTCTTGCACTGAATGATCCATCCTATCTGCAATATCTCAATCACACCTATGCATATTGGTTTCAATATATGGTGGATCATAAAAATGGAGAAATATGGCACATGGTAGATGGAGATACGAACCAGCCAGTTTTAAATTATCCAAAAGCACACAGTTGGAAAACCTCTCTTCACAGCTTTGAACATGCATTATTTGGCTATATGACAAGCAGTCAGATAAAGGGAGAAGAGTTCGACCTTTATTATGCATTTTCAAAAGAAGTAGATGTACAAAATGCAGTTCCATATATTTTCCAGGCAAATAAAATTTCAGGTCAATTTTTCCAGGAGTTATCTTTTATGGAAGACAAAAACCGCATTGTGAAAGTAACTTACAATGCCCTTAGATAAGAAGGAGGGATTGCCATGATACATCAGTTGATATTTGCAAATCCCAAACCGGGAATGTCAGTAAAGGAATTTCAGGATTATTGGATAAATGTTCATGCAATAGAATATGCAAGTAAAATCGAGCAGATAAAGAAATATAAAGTAAATAGAATTCTCCCAATAGAAGATGGAAAAGATCCAGTATTTCATGGAATGGCAGAAATCTGGCTGGAAAATGAAGAGGAACAGTTAGCTTCTCTGTTATCTGATGAATATGTCCATGGGGCAAGGGCAGATGAACCGAATTGGGCAGCATTCTGGGAAACAGTAGGACTGGATACATATAGTTATGATAAAGTATTGTGCGATGAAGAACCAGAATATAAAATACTTCTCCTTATGAAACGCAGGGAAGGAGTGCCATTAAAAATTTTTCGGGAATATATCATGGATAATATTGGAAAGAAACTGGAGAAAATAGAGAACTTAAAACAGCTTACAATTAGTATGGTAAAAGATAATCTTTATTCTGTAGGAGAAACTTCCTTTGATGGAGCCATCCATATATGGTTTGGAACTCCGGAATCCATTAAGGAAACGATGGAACAGGAAGAATGGAAAAGTATAATGTCTGATATAAGAATCATTATAAATGAAAAATATTTATATCAGTTTTTATGTCAGGAAAACAGGATTTTTTAGGAAGGAGGCCGCTTATGTTATTTTATGTACAGATGAAATGGAATTATCAGGGACGGATTTCCCAAGAGGATTTATGGACATTAGAAGCAAAGGAAGGTGAACATGCACAAGGTCAGGAAGGGCAGACAAAGGACAAAGTAAAAGTAATTGGAATCTACAAAGTTGCATCACAACACAGAGTAATTACTATTGTGGAAGCTGCTACAGCAGACGATTTGGATAGAAATTCCATGGGGGCACTTCCCATGAAAGAATACCTGGAATTTGAACATGTGTGGGCTTTAAGAGATTATGATACCTTCATGGAAGATGTAAAAAAGGGGTTCAAATGAGCAAAAAGCAACAGTTATAACAGTAACTCCAGCCTTTTGCCAATGGGAAAAACAAATAGGCTGGATTTGATCAGGCAGTATAAGGAGGCGTTTAATATGAAAGAAACATACGAATTGACAGTAAAATGGTTTGATGCTCTAATAAATGGACGAATTAAGCAACTCTATACTTATATGGATGATAATATTTTATGGGAGAATTGTAATGTAATAGAAGGGTACAATGATGTAATCCCTTGGCTTGGAACTTATCATGGTATTTATGAGGTAAAAAAGACATTTGAAATACATGACCAATTATCGGTGACAGAAAATATTGATTTGGGTGAGATATCTGTGGATGGGAATGTTGCGTTGGTTCATGGATATGAAACAAATAGAGTAATTGAAACAGATACTATTTATCATGCAGATGTAATGTTTCGGTTGAAACGGGATGGAGAAAAGTTTATAGAATGGAAAGCATATTGGGATACAGCAGAGGCAGTTGCTGCATTTAATAAAAAAAAAACAGACTATGTAAATGATGAACTTCCAGAGTTGCTTGTGGCAGCAGGAAGTGGAGATTTTAGCAAGATAAAAAAACTGGTAGAATCAGGGACAGACATTAATGTTACAGATGCAAAGGCAGGTGCTACAGCTTTGCATAAAGCATGTCAAGGAGGACATTTAGATATTGTAAAATATTTGTTGGAAAATGGAATCCAAATAAATGCAACAATAGCACTGACAGGACATACGCCACTTATGGATGCAATATGGTTTAAGCAGGTTGCATGTTGTAAATATCTGTTAGACCATGATGCAGAAATAGGAATCATGACACATTATGGATTTACCATAGATGATCATATTGCATTTGCTATTAAAGTAAATTCTAAGGAAACAGAAAAGGAAAAACTGCTAAAGATAAAAGAGTATGTGGAAAAAAGGCGTCAAAGGGATAAAGAGAGAGAAACAGAACCTTTATTCCAAGCGGTTTTAAGCAATGATTTAGAGGGTGTAAAACAAGCTATTTCAAAGGGAGCTGATATAGAAATGCGGTACCCTATGGTAAATGGTTTTAATGATGGTCATACCCCTCTTATCATTGCAGCCCGGGAAAATAAAAAGGATATTGTAGAATATCTTTTATCCATGGGGGCAGATGCAAATGCCATAGAGCCTGTATTTGGTGCTGTACCATTACATAAAGCTACTTATAATGGACTGCCGGATATTTTACGGATTCTTTTGGGAGTAGAAGGAATTAATGTTAATTATCAAGGAAGTACCAATGGATATACGCCAATTCATGATGCTCTGTGGCATGGTTTTGAGGAATGTGCAAGAATACTTCTTGACTATGGAGTGGACTTATCTCTTAAAGGGCATGATGGTAAACTGCCTGTAGATATTGCTGCTGAGGTATTTGGAGAGGATGCAGATATCACTTGGCAGATAAGAAACAAGATGAAATAAGTTTTGCAGAGTAACTGTTCAGAACTATGAACAGTTACGTTTAAGCCCATGATTCGCCTTTGGCGGCACCACCATAAATGAAAGGAGGTAAATATGGGAAAGACAGGGAATGAAAAACTAATTGAACAGCTTTTGGCAGATGGATGCAATTACATGTTTGGTAATCCTGGAACAGTGGAACAAGGATTTTTAGATGCAATGGGAAATTATGAAGCTTTTCATTACATTACCTGTTTGCAAGAGAGTATTGCTGTTGCCATGGCAGACGGATATGCAAGAAAAACAGGAAATCCTGTTGTTGTACAACTGCACAGCGGCGTGGGACTTGGCAATGGAATCGGCATGCTTTATCAGGCAATGCGGGGTCATTCACCTTTAATCGTTCTTGCTGGAGAGGCTGGTGTAAAATATGAGGCAATGGATGCCCAGATGGCATGTGACTTAACAGAGATGGCAAGAACTGTTACAAAATGGCAGGGAAAAGTGTTACATAGGGATTCTCTTTTAAGAATGGTGAGAAGGGCAGTGAAAATAGCCATGACACCACCTATGGGACCGGTTTTTCTGGCACTTCCTTTGGATATACTAGACGAAATAAATACAGAATCTGTCTATCCATCCGTAAAAATCAATACAAATACAGTGCCGGCAAGGTGGGAAGACAGCCAAGAAGCAGCAGATATACTTATGGAAGCGGAAAATCCCCTATTCATTATTGGAGATGGAATTAGTTTTTCAAATGGACAAAAAGAAATACAAAGATTGGCAGAAATGCTAGGAGCCAAGGTATATGGTGCAGATACTTCATTAGTTAATTTTGACCGTTCTTCCTATTTGTATCAGGGAGACTTAGGACACATGTTTGGAGAATCCAGCAGAGAAAAAGTCAGAAGTGCAGATGTGGTGTTGATTGCTGGCACATACATATTTCCCGAGGTATTTCCAAGTACCAGCAGTCCATTTAGAGAAGATGCCAAGATAATTCATATAGATTTAGATACTTATGAAATTGGGAAAAATTTTGGTGTTACAGTTGGTATTGGAGCAGATCCTGCATCCACAATAAGAAGCATAGTAGAGATGATAAAAGAAGAACAAAGTGAAAGACAGATTTATAAGGCAGCAGATAGAAAAAAAAGAATGGAGGCACAATGGAGGCTTAAGGAAAGTGAATGGAAAGAAGAAGGTGTATTTAGTCAATTTTGTAAATGTTTAAAAGATAAACAAGATGAAAACTTGGTTATTTTTGATGAGGCATTGACTTCTTCAGATATATTAAATCATTATTTTCCGATGAAGACATCTGGAACATTTTTTCAGACACGGGGAGGAACTCTTGGAGTAGGAATCCCTGGTGCAATGGGAATAAAACTGGCGGATCCAGAACAAATAGTCATTGGTTTTACCGGTGATGGGGGAAGCATGTATACCATACAGGCATTACAGACTGCTGCGCGGTATCATATTGGTGCAAAATTTGTAATTATTAATAATGGGGATTACAGGCTTCTTAAAAATAATATGGATGCATACTGGAGTGAAGAGCATGTTACACCTCATGGATATCCTGATTGTTTTAATTTAAATCCTTCCATTGATTTTGTAAAGCTGTCAGAATCCATGAGTGTAAAAGCCAAAAGACTATCTGATATCCATCAGGCAGAAGACACCGTTCATTGGTTATTGGAGGATGACTTACCAGCATTAGTGGAAATGAAAATATGAATGATATAGCATACCTACTTGACAATACAAAGTAGGTATGCTATATTTGGGTTATACTATTTGGTAATACAAAGTAGATAAAAGTGAATTTAACAGAAAGATGGTGGATAATGGAAGATACACAGCTTATGAAAGGTATACTGGAAGGATGCATTTTGGGGGTAATTTACCAAGGTGAAACTTATGGTTATGAAATTTTATCAATATTGGAGAATTGTGGATTTGATAATATTAGTGAGGGGACACTGTATCCAGTGTTGACAAGGTTAAATAAAAATGGTTTTATCAGTTGCAGAAAAGCAAAATCACCACTTGGTCCAGTGCGGAAGTATTACAAAATTACAGAAGAAGGACAGGAGAGATATGCAGATTTTCGGGAAAACTACAAAAAAGTGGTTGTAAGTGCAGATATGATTTTGTTTGGAGAAAAGATACCAAAAGCAAAGGAGGAAGAACATGGCAAGTTATCTGATTGAAAAAGACAAATTAAAAGGGGAGTATAATAAGGTATTTGACAGAGTTGAGGGTTACACGATCATCAAACAAATTGATAAGGATACAAGTGAGGAGATGTTGATGAATCTTGTAGATATGCTGTATTCTGCCCAATTAGATGGAAAACCAGTAGAGAAGATCGTAGGGAAAGATATTGACCAGTTTTGCAGAGAATATTTTTCGGACTGCAATAAGTTGCAGCAATGGATAAGCTCTTTGCCTATCTGGCTATACAGAGTAATGTTGCTTATTACAGTGTTTAGTATATTAGAGTTAATTTTTCCAGAAGAGGAAAGGGGTTCTATCTGGAATGCCCAAACAGAAGTAAGTGCTTACCTATTTGGAATAATTGCAGGGGCTGTTTCCAGCCTGATATTTCTGGTAATTGGAAACATCATTTGGGCAAAATACAAAAAGATTAGATCAAATATACTTTATGTTGGTGTAATTATTGTCTTCATTTTGGTGCTTATAATTTCTATGAATCTTACCGGAGATATACAATGGAAGATACCATTGATTCCAACCTTGTTTGTTGCAGGGTGCTATGTTTTGGTGTATAAGTGCTGGCAGCTTTATAACAGATACAAGAAATATGGAAACTTTAAGAAACCACCGAAAGACGGAAGTTTCAAGGAGATCTTTAAGGAAAGCATAAAGGAAACGACTCATAAGGAACTTCCGTTGGAATTGAAAAAGGTTTATGAGAAGAAAAATAGAAAGCTAGTAAAACGTGGCAAGCTGGAGATGACACCAAAAGATTTTATGGAATATTTATATAAACAGGAAAGAAACTTGAAAATAGGAAATTGGATTGTTTTACTAGTTTATACTGGTCTATATCTGTTTGGTGTTGTTTGTATGGCTTTGGATAGCGATACCACATGGGATGAAACTTTTGGATTTGGTGCTTTTATGGCTGTTCTTGTTGGTATAATTTATTTTTTATATAAAAAAATTGCAAATGTAGGCATTTATGCAAAGAGAATATTGCTTAGAGAATGTGAAGAGAAAGGAATTACAGTTTTGGATTTGGCACAGCAGATAGAGGAAGAAGAGCACCACAAGCACTTGAATGAATAAATTGCGAACAATTCATAAAGATGTGCTATAGTTAGTCTAAAAGGATGGAAATTACCGCTACCCTTTCATGGACGGATGTCTCCAATTATATATATGTGGAGCATACGTCCATGATATGGAAGAACTATTAAAATCACAACTTAAAATAAGCAACGGATTCTTTCAACTCTTCAGATATGTTATCTGTGTCTGTTGCCTGAATATTTATCATTTCAATATTTTCCCTCAACTCTTCTATGGAGGCTGTTGTTTCCTCACAGCTTGCGGTATTTTCTTGTGATATGGAGGACAAGCTGCTTATTTCATCAAGCACCTTTTCCTTATCATGATTCAGGGCATCAATTTCTCTTGATATGCTATGAATTGTATCAACTGTAAACTGGATTTTATCACTGACTTTATCAAAGCTGTCACTTACTGTAACCAGTGCATTTCCCTCTGAGTCAGTGGCATCTTTAATCTGATTTGCGAGTTGTACATTGCTTTGTGATTTCAATATAATTTCATTAATTATATTTTGAATTTCCTTCGCCGAGTTATCGGATTCCCCGGCTAACATTTGTATGGAGGATGCAACGACAGAAAACCCTTTTCCTGCTTCCCCTGCCCTTGCAGCTTCAATAGAAGCATTTAGCGACAGCATACTTGTCTGCTCTGCAATGTTCGTGATTGCATCTGCTGCTTTCCTTATATTTTCGATTGTAGCATTCGCTTCATTAATACCCATCACAACATTTTCCAATATTGTAACTGTATTTTTATTTGCATCAATTAAGTGGGATAAATTATTTTTTGCCTCATTATTGATGACTTCAATTTCACGTGCCCCTGCCTCTGTTGTTGCCACACTTTCGGCAATGGAAGAAATGCTCTTTCCCACATTCTGCATGGACACTGCCGTATTCTGAACCGATCCCGCAATATGCATAGAGCCTTCTGACAATTCATTTACAGCTTTTACAATGCCTTCGGTCGCTTCATTGGAAATCTGAATGCCATCATGAATTGTTTTTACATTCTGATTCAGCTGTATTGTCTTATCATCCACTTTGGAAATAATGTTTTTCAAATTATCCCGAAGATTTTCGGTTGAGCCTATCAGGGTTGCGATTTCCCTGATGTTTGATGTGCCGCTTGTACTAATGCTCAGACTGCCTGTTGACAGTTTATGTGTATAATCAGCTACCTTGATGATAGACTTTCCTATTTTTAGCCCTATCAATACAATTGCCAGAATGCAAAAAGCGGCAATACATAAGGCAACAAGCACCATGCTCTTCGTATTCGATGCTATATTTTCCTTTACAAGGGATTCCGGCATTCCTGCAAATGCCATTCCGACAACTTCGCCGCTGGTATTACAAACGGGGATATAATACACATAGTAGTCCCTTCCTCCGATTTTCGTTCCGTTCGTGCAATAATCTTTTCCCTGTTTTACCAGATTCCAAATTCCCTCTGAGGCTTTTGTACCTATATTACGTTTTCCATCCTCATTATAAATAGATGTGATAAATCTTACATCTTCAAGAAACAGTGTAAGCTCAACATCCTGCTCTGTAAGACTGTCAATAAAATCCAGACTGGCATCATCCACCTCAAGAATATTTTCATTGATATCCCATTCAAAATATTCTCTTACCGATATGGCACATGCCTGTAGTTGTAAATACACACTTTCTTCCAAATTGTTTTTTGTTTTATAAACCGCCACGGTGGATATTGTGACTGCTGCCACTAGCAGGGGAATCAATCCCATTAACATACTGGTCACCAAAAATGGTAATTTGTGTTTCTTCATATGTTTCCTCCATAAGTATTAGGGGTATTTGTTGCCATACCAACCACCCATTTTCGCTTATTATACCATCTTTTAAAAAGTATGTCAACATTGGTATAATTGAATCAATGGTAAACACATGTCTCTAGTGTTACTGTTCACACCTATGGTGTTAACAGTAACTGAATCCAGCCTATTTATAATCCGCCTTCGGCGAAAGGCTGGATTCCCGGCTATTCTACGTTTTTGGCACATAGCTTGACAGCAAGTGTCAAGCTTGTGGGTGAACAGTAACTCTCTAGTAACTTTTCAGAAATATGAACAGTTACAGATTATTTTATTAGCACTGCATGCTTTTTCAGGAATTTTTCTGTTTTTTCATAACAATATCCGTAGACATGGCATCCGTCAGAAGAAAGCTCTGCTTTTAAAAATCCGTCTTTGTCGGTATAAAGAGGGTTTATGTTAAGGTAGAAGATATGTTCACCATCTGCCAGCTTTGCTGTTTCTACATTTCTTGCATTGACATTTATATTGTTAAATTCCGTGTTTGGATTATTGCGGTTTTTACTCATGTGTAAGTTTCCAATCAGATATATAATGACATCCTTTTGATTTTTTTGAATCATATCAATTAACTGCTTCATCCATTCGCCATGTTTTTTCTCATTTCCATATCCCAAATCATTCATGCCGATAGTAATATACACCTTTTTGTAATGGTTATTTTTCATTACATCTTCCAAATTTACCTTTTGGTTTTTATTTTTCCAAGTAACTTTTGCTCCACGGGTCCATTGGAATAGAGAAAATCCACTCTCACAAAAGAAATCAGCCTGTTCTTTTAAAGAGGTATAGTCATGTATTCCAAGCATACGGGAATCCCCAATAAAGGCAGCGTCCTTAAAATAAGAGTTACCAACTTTTTGATACTCATAGTCTGTTGTTAAAGCCGTCATGCCTGCATCAGAATAATAAGGAGAATTTATTTTTTTAGGAGTATAGGTTTCAAACCGGGTGATTCCTTTTTTGGGAGGTTCAGTTGTACATATAGAAGCAGAGGTAGGAACCTTTGTTACCTCTGGCTTTCGTTCACTTGGTGTGGTTGTAGGAGGAACAGGAGTTGGAGTTTCTATTTCTGGTACATTCTCAGATGAATAGATATCATCCAATTGGGAAGATTGTATTAGAGTGACATCAAATACACGTTCCCATAATGGAGTATCTATATAGGCAACCACATCTTCCTTTTTTAAACCATCTCCTTTATTCAATCCGGCTATAAATAATAAAAAAAACAAAATTAAAACACAACATAAAAATGGACAATGTTTCCATATCTTCCACATAATTTCATCCCCTTTGTATCTTATCATTTTCATCTGCAATTGTACTGCCAAAGGCAGTATGGCCGTTTACTAAATCATATATAAAAAGTAACTGTTCAGAATTATGAATAGTTATGTTTAAGCCCATAATAATTCGCATTCGGCGGGAGGCTTAAACATTACAAAATGTGCTTTTTCTCAGGTCACACAAAAGTAATGTGTGTTTTCTGCTGAATAGATATCTTAAAAATTGAAATATAAAAATGGATTATTGCTCCCCTTCATAATTTCATATACTGACAAAAAGAAAATTCCCACTAAAACTGGAATCATCCAGGTTTTCTTGCGATGGTTCATGAAAAATTTAAATGGTGCAGGTGTAGCAAATAATACGCAGAGTAGCAGAAGCCACCAATATGTATGCAAATACTCCCAAAACTGGGTAACACCCATAAAAATCTTTCCAGTAGTCTGCCCAAACATGCTGCCAAGATAACGGCATAAATTTGAAAAATCCGTAAGAGCAAAGATAACCCAGCTAACCGGAATAAGAAATATTACATATAAATGTCCTAATAATTTAAACCGTTCTAGAAATTTACCAAGAAATAATTTCTCAATAGATAGAAACACAAAAAAGAAAATACCCCAAAGCACAAAATTCCAGCTGGCACCATGCCACAATCCAGTCAAAGTCCAGACAATAAATAAATTTAGGATATTTCTTAGTTTACCTTTCCGGTTACCGCCAAGAGGGATATATACATATTCCCGAAACCATCTACCCAGTGTAATATGCCATCTTCTCCAAAATTCGGAAAGAGATTTGGAAATATAAGGATGGCTGAAATTCACAGGAATGGTAAAGCCAAGCATCTTCCCAAGACCCAGTGCCATAAGAGAGTAACCCCAAAAGTCAAAATAAATATGGAAGGTATAGGCAATGGCACCAAGCCAGGCAACCGATGATCCTAATCCAATAGTTCCTGCAGATAAAATAGTATTCCATAAAGTATAAATGGAATTTGCAAGCAGTACCTTCAATCCTAAGCCAAAAGTAAACCACTTGAATCCATCTTCTAACTTTTCAGTGGTAATCTCTTTCTTTTTTAATTGAGGTTCAACCTCTTGGAATAATACAATTGGTCCGGCAACCAATTGGGGAAACATACAAATATAGGTAGCAAACTCCAGAAAAGAAACCTGTCGTTTAATTTTGCTCTTATAACAATCCACTTGAAAGGATATAATTTGAAAGGTGTAAAAACTGATACCAATTGGTAAGGTAATTCCCAGAGGAGTAATCCATTCTTTGCCAAAAAGAGCATTCAGGTTATCAATGCCAAAATCCAAATATTTAAACCAACCTAATATAAATATATTAAGTAAAATAGCCAAAAAAAATAAGGACTTACTCTTTTGCTGGTACAGCTTTTGGGATAAGAAATAATTTACTGCCACAGAGGCAATCATAATCCAAACAAAATGTGGTTCTCCAAATCCATAGAAAATCAGGCTGCCAACCAGTAAAATTCCATTTCGATAGCGATCTTGTGCTAATATATAAATAAGCATAAAAAGAATTAAAAAACGAAAAATAAATACATTACTTGAAAATAACACTTCTTCCACTTCCTAATATAATAATCGAGGTTTATTTGAGAATATTTACGGTCTTAAGCATGAACTAAGGCTTACAAATTCATAATAGCACTTTTCCTTTTTATAAATCCTTACAAACTTCTTACATTTTGTCGAATTATAAAAAGGAAAAAGTTCTCTTCATTCGTACTTAAATTAGCAAATTGTCCCCACTTATTCACAAAATAGAACCTGTAAAACAGATATCTATTTTACAGGTTCCAAAAAACTATTTTAGTATAGATTCTCCCAAACTGCTTAGAGCATCATTCCATACAGAAGAATCTATGGTAAATTCCACCTGTCCCATGTATCCTGGAGCTACCTCATATTTGTCAAATACCAGTACCAATTGTTTTTTCTTGTTTACATAAAAGTTCTGGTTTTCTTTAATTTTGTCAAAATCCAATTCACTCATATCATCAGAATCAATAAAATAAATAATATTTTCATCTGCTTTCATTTGTTCACGCATTTGTTTTTTCATATCTTTACTAAGGAAATTCACATAGTCAGAATCCTTTTTGAATAAATCTTTCAAGGTAATCTCTTTATCACTTTGTTTATCAATATGATAAATCTGGCTAAATGCATTGGAACTTGCCATAACAATGGTAGTATCCAGACGAATGGATAACAGGCGATCCGTATCTGTAAGCACAGTATACTGGGTATATAAAGATTTTTTGTTTGTCAACATTTCCCCATATTTATCTTTGGATGTCTCGTTATTTTGAATAAAATCTTCATGTTCTGCAATTAGCTTATCCACATAATCTTCTATTTGGTGGTTTACTTTGCTGGCAGCTTCACTGTCGGTCCCTTCGATTTCTGGGACTTTCACATTTGCTTCAAAGCCTTTGGTGTCATTTTTGTAAGTACGGAATGTTACTACCTTTGCAATTTGTCCCAATGCTGGGACTTTTTGCATTGCCATGGCAATATCCTGATTGCTATTTGCTAATAGGGTAATGGCTGCCATAGCAGCTGCAACACCTCCCAAAACTCTTGTTCCAATCCGTACAAATTTTATTTTAGTAGTTTTCTTTTTATTTTCTTTTGCCATTTTTTCTAATCTCTCCCTTAATTCTTCTGGTGCCTGATAAGCATAATATTCTTTTTTCATTTGTTCTAAATTTTTTTCTCCATCTTTCATAAGCATAATATCTTTATTTTCTTTCATTTTAATCCATCTTTCCTTACTATAATCCTATTCCACACACCATCTATCCGCCATATCAAATAGGTGATATCTCATCCGATTATCTATTTAGAACTATGGGCGTGACTAGTGTACTGTACCATTCACATTTCGCCAAATAACTTGTCTGAATTTTCATCTGCCACGTTGTCTTCACTCAACGATGCCACCGCATCGCCTCGTTTAGCCGCCTTGCAGACTGAAAATTCATTCTACGTCATTTAGCTGAAAATGAATGGTACAGTACACTAGACAGATATATGGATTTTCAATTGTTTCAAAGCACGATACAATCTGCTTTTTATGGTGCTTACATTTTCAGAGGTAATTCGTGCAATATCTTCTAATTTCATATCCTCAAAGTAACGAAGGATTAAAATAACCCGATCTTTTTCTTTTAACATGGCAAGCATTTCCATGACTTCTATATTCTCATAATTAGTATCCCTTTCCCCTTGTTCAGACAGAAGGAATTCTTCTACACCAATCTGTTCCTTTTTTCTTTTCCGAAGCAAATCGGTTGCTGTGTTAATTACAATATGGCAACACCATGTTTTTAAATATTCTTTAGAATACAGACTATCTTTGGCAGACAATGCTTTACATACACTTTCTTGTACAATGTCCATGGCATCATCTTCGTTATGGACATAACTGTATGCCAAACGGTAGAAGAATTGGTATTCCTGTAAGTATTGTTGTATAATAGCCTCCTCTCTATTAAATTTTTCCTTCAACTTAATTTCCTCCTGTCTGAATAATTGGTTTTAATTTTTCTTTTACATATATGCTTTGTATATTTCGTATTTTTATAGAGCGTATGGTACCTTTTATTTTGCTCTCAAATATTAAACGTAGTAAATGGGAAAAAAGTTTCAGAATTTTTTTAGAAACTTATCTTTCCAAAGAAACACTTATGCCATAGCTTTTGAAGAGATCCAGTAAAAGTTTACAGTCGTCAGATGTTAATATAACTTGTGAAGATGACACATTATCTCTAACAAGAACCTCACCATCTTGTGAAAAAATATAAGTAACATCCTCAAACTTAATAACCATATCTGGTGATCCGGTAATTGAGAGCTCATCTGACAAAGAGTAACTTGCAAAAACAGCTTTTATCTGTTCGCTTTCTTCCTCTGTAAGTGTAGAAATATTTTCTTTTTCATTTGCATTATATATTACTGCACAAGCACCCTCTGCTTTTATAGTAGTATCTGCTGGGTTTTTGTTTGTTTCGGAGAAATTTTCTGCTTCATCATCAAGGGGAGTATACAAAGGCATTTCTTCTAGGATTTTATCTGCTTTCTCTGCCGTCACTATTTGGTAGGCTGTGACCTGCCAGATTCCTGTGGTTTCCTCGTAAGGAATCTTCTGCATTGTTATCAAAAGTTTATAGTTAGAAATATTACTCTCAACAATCGCAAAGACAGAATCAATTATATTATCCGCTTCCATAACATCGGATGTATTATGAACTAGAGTATATGCATAACCATTCTCCTTCCTTGCAAAAATTCCTAGTTCCATTTTTTCTTTATTAAACTTATCTAAAAAAGTCAAGAGTGTATCTGTTTCATCAAAAGAACTTGTTAGATGTCCACTATCAAGCTTTTTTATTTCATCACTGGTGTATAGAGGATAAAGAATCCTAACAATTGTTTCACGGAAGGATTCACTTGTTGCAAAGGCAGTAGTAAATGAAAGCATTATTGCTAAAACAATCATGCACATACAGGCTGCAAAACGGTAATTCTTATAGAATAATATTACTTTGTTTTTATTTTTATTTGAAATCATAGATTCCACCTCCAAAGCTTCACTAATATAATCAATATCAATTTGGTTTATTACTTGCGAAATTTTCTCACGATTCATACATAATTCCCTTCTTTCTCTAAATATTTTTTTAAAGCTTTTCTTGTCCGATGCAAGCGTACTGAGACATTATGATTAGAAACCTTAAACATTTTGGCAATACTGGGAATGGAATCCGAAAACCAGTACCTTCTTACAAATATGATGCGATTTTCCTTACTTAATGTTTTTAGAAATTGATTAATCTCATCAGCTAATTCTTTTACTGAATATTCATCCTCCACGTTCCCTGATGTGGGAATACATGTTTCCAATTCATCAAGAGAAATATCATAAAAGCTATTTCGCTTTATTGCAGTATTTTCATGATATTTCTTGATTGAAAGGTTTCGGACAATGCGACAGATATAAGTAAGCAACGGTTTTGGTTTTTGAGGTGGTATTGTATTCCATGCTGCTAAATATGTGTCATTGACACATTCTTCCATATCACGTGGATCTTTCAAAATGTTTCTTGAAATTTTGAGACATATATTTCCATATTTTTTTGATATCTGAACGATTGCCTCTTCTGAACGTCTGAAAAATAATTCTATTATTTCAATGTCATCCATGGTCATCCTCCTTTCCTCTTTTTTTGTTTAATGTCTCACTTATATACTACCAATTTGCAAAAGAATATCTCATGCAAAAAAATTTTTTACAGATGCTCAAAATTATTACTAAGGCTGTTAAATGTCGATGAATTTTACGCAGAATAAATTTTTATTCTGCAAGGCGGAGGAATGAGGCGTAGCGGTGGCTACGTCGATTGACGGTGCTAGATGTCCAGTGGACATCTGCTTAGCACGGACGGAAACGGAGTGTAGACCAACACAGCAGATGGAAATTTAGGCAAGTAAAAACATCGTTATTTAGCCACCTTAGTAATACCTCCCATACAACATTGAAATGAATGAAAAAAAGGTGCAGAGTCTATGAAATAAAATCATAGAAACTACACCTTCTTATCCTGAATTATTCACGCTGAATAGTTACCATCTTATTACTTATATATAGTACCATTAATATTTAACAAAATAGCTATAGTGAGTGTGACGGCTACCATAAACAGAAAAAGCAGCCCGCCCCAAAAAAATGCAATCTGTAACGAATCCGCATTACCAGCCGGCACATAAATTTCTGTAGGATTGTGGGGGTTATAATACAACTCCACTTGCGTCCCAACCTGACAGGCAGTATATGTGCCATATTCTAATTTTACCGTTATTTGTTCCCCATTCACCATATATTCATAAACAGGATAATATATATGTTTCCTCTGGGGATCACTGTTGCGGACATATTTCTTTATAACCTTTACAATGGTGCCTTTCGCAGCAATAGAACAGTCTTACCCCGCCCCTTGGGGCGAACTTGCTAAAAAGAAGCTAGGTCATGCCCTGTAGCTTGCTGCGGGGTATTTGACTTAGTGTAACATATAGAATATATAATTGCAAGGAGTTATGTGTCAACCCCTTTGGGAAGATTTTTGCAAAAAATTTGGGTTAGACCCCTGTATTGGAATCTAACCCAGCATCATGACATTGATTTGTGAACAGTAACGAACTGTTACTATTTGTTTCGTTGATCTTCGGATTTGTGTTGAAGACCAGTCTGTTCTGCTTTATAATTATCTGTAAAGAAGCATATCGGTTAACAGTTATAAACCAGAATAATGATAACAGTTCAGATATTGGTCTGAACTGTTATGAATAGAAGGAGAGATGGTTCATGGGAATTTATCTAAATCCCGGCAATGAGGGGTTTCGTAAAGCAATCCGTTCTGAAATCTATGTGGATAAGACGGGGTTGATTGCCTATACAAATAAATATTTAGATACAGAGCAGCAGTATATTTGTGTTAGCAGACCAAGACGTTTCGGGAAGTCTATGGCACTTAAAATGCTGGCGGCATATTATGGTTGTGGTTCTGATTCAGCAGATTTATTCAAGGGTTACAAAATAGAAGAAGAGGAAAGTTATAAGGAACATCAGAATAAGTATGATGTAATTTTTCTCAATATGCAGCAGTTTTTAATACGCACAAAAAGAATAAAACATCAGGAATTAACAAGATATTTAGAGCAGGTGGTTATTGATGAGATTCGTGAGGTATATGGAGAACTGTTTTCGGCAAAGGAACCCTTTCTTTCTGCTGTGCTTGAGAAGATTTATACAAAAACAGGGAAAAAATTTATTTTCCTTATTGATGAGTGGGACTGCATTATGCGTGAAAGGCAGGAATCGGAAGAACTGCAGAAGGAGTATCTTGATTTTTTGAGAGAACTTCTAAAAGACCAGCCTTATGTTGCACTTGCCTATATGACGGGAATACTCCCTGTGAAAAAGTACGGGCAGCACTCAGCACTGAATATGTTCTGGGAATATTCCATGATAAATCAGTATGTTTTTGAAGAATATACAGGTTTTACAGAAGATGAAGTCAAGGAATTGTGTGAACGGTATGGCATGGATTTTGCCGAAACTGGCAGCTGGTATGACGGATATAGATTCAAGAAGTTTAAGCATATTTACAATCCAAGGTCTGTTGTGGCAGCAATGACCAGTGGGGATTTTTCAAGCTACTGGACTTCCACAGAAACCTATGATGCACTAAAAGTCTATATGGATATGGATTATGACGGGCTTCGTACGGATATTGTACAGATGCTTGGTGGCGGGCATGTGAAAGTGAACACTTTAACTTTCCAAAATGATATGCGGAACTTCAAGGTAAAAGATGATATTCTTACACTATTGATTCATTTAGGTTATCTTGGATATGACTCAGAGACAGAGGAGGCATTTATTCCCAACAAGGAGATTGCCAGGGAATTTGAAAATGCCATGAGTGTCAGCGGCTGGCCAGAAGTTATGAGTATCCTAAAAGCATCAGAAAAACTGCTGGAAGATACCTTGCGTGGCGACGGGGAAAGTGTGGCAAGGGCATTGGATAAAGCACATACGGAGGTTTCCTCCATACTGACCTACAATGATGAAAATTCCCTTGGCTGTGCCATTGGTCTCGCCTATTACAGTGCAAGGAAGGACTATAAGTTAATTAGAGAGCTGCCAACAGGACGTGGCTTTGCAGATGTGGTATTTTTACCCCTTCCCCATACCAAGAATCCTGCACTTGTGGTAGAACTAAAATATAACAAGACGGCGGAGAGTGCCATACAGCAGATAAAAAACCGGCAATATACACAAGCACTGGAAGGGTATACCGGAGAAATCCTCCTTGTGGGAATTAATTATGATAAAGAGAAAGTAGATAAAACTCATAGTTGTGTGATAGAAAAATGTAAAGTATGATGGCTTTATCTGGAATTATTATAATAATCTTAATACTGACTGCTATTATAGGAATTTTCATTGGCATGTTGAACCGTAAAAAATAAAGAAACAACCTAATATTCATTAATTTATGAAAAGCATATGTACAAGTTCATTTGTGAGTTTGTACATGTGCTTTTATATGAAATATAGCCTTTAACAGGTTTGTAGATTAACATCATAAATAGTTATTTTCCATTACATCTTTTAAATTTACCTTTTGGTTTTTGAGGTGGTATTGTATTCCATGCTGCTAAATATGTGTCATTGACACATTCTTCCATATCATGTGGATTTTTCAAAATGTTTTTTGCAACATAAAAACTCACGATTTAAGAAGATTATACTCAAATTAACATAAATATGGTATACTATCCTACATATAACAGTTCAGAATAAGGCTGGCTTCTTAAACGAAGTTTGAGAGAACAAGGAGATAACCCATGAGTTTAATACAACAAATTCCCAAGGATTTTTACAGGGTGTTCCGAACTAAAAATATGGAACATTATTTTACGATACTTGTAGAATTATATAAAGTAAATATGGAACAATATAATACATTTGGTATGACAAAGAATGAATGTAAGGAAATAATTAATGAGACAATGGTGGAACAGAAAATTGTCTGGCAGGAAGATATAGAAGAACAAGATACAGATTTTGAGGAGGGGGAACAAATTCCAATGAGAACCCCTTCTGCCAGAAGCCTTAACAATCTGCTGCAATGGGGATGGCTTCGGGAGGATTATGATGAACAGATCAACGAATATATTCTGACCTTTCCTGAATATAGTCAAATGTTTGTAGAATTGCTTTGGCAGTTAGGGATGGACAGTGATAGTCAGGAAAGAGAAAATATTATGTCTATCTACAGTCTTTTGTATACGTACCATACTGATAAAGATCATAACAATGATATCTTAAAAAATGCTTGGAAAACCTCCAGAAGACTTACCCAGTTGTTGACAAATATGCAGGAGGGTATGCGGGGATATTTTGATAAATTATCGGATCAGAGGAATTTTCTTGGAATCCAGGAAATTTTAGTACAGGAGATTAACAATAATGACAGCAAAAAATATGCTATGCTTACTACCACAGACAGTTTCTACCGTTATAAGGAACAGGTGAAAGAATTAGTTAGTGATATTTTAAATGAGAACGAAGAACAGAATTTACTGTTACAAGAGCAATGGTTACAGGCAGAGCCAGAAACAAGAGAGGCTTTGCGGGCAGAACGGAAATTGAAAATGAACGAAGAAACCAGAGAGTACATCATTCGGATTGAGCGGGAATTTGACAGTATCGAAAAAAAATACAACGCACTTATTGAGCAAAAATCTGTGTTTGCACAACGGGCATTGGCAAGGGTACAATTTATTCTTCAGGAGGGTATGGAAGAAAATGAAAATGTGTCTTCTTTCGTTAAAATGATTGGAGAACGTGAAGATGGAGAAGAGATTACAGCGTGTTTTAGGGAACGCCAGCATTTTTCTATGCCATTTATGCAATTTACGGAAAAGAGTTTATATCAGAAACGCAATGCATTGGAGAAGGAATTTATTCCTCATGCAATAAAAGAGGAGGAAGAAAAAGAAGAAAACCTCACAGAATTTGTGCCACAGCCTTTATATTCCGGAAAAGAATTGCGGGAATTTAGAGAGAAAAATACCATTGGCGGAAGATTTATGGTGACAGGGGAAAGCATTGAAAGCATAGAGGATTTGGAGAAACTGATGCTTTTATGGCAGCAGGTGACAAAAGATACCGAGCAAAGTGATGAGAGCAAAATCAGCCTGGGAGAGAAAATAGAAAAACAGATTGGAGAAAATCAAAAGGTGACTTTTAGCCGGTTGGTAATAGAAGAATTGGAGGAGCGGAATGTTTGAATATATGAGTAACTTATCTCTGGCAGAGCAGGAAAGTCTAAAAAAAGTGATTCAGGATTTATTCCGGCAGACTTGTATTTTAAAAGTGAAATATGATCCGGAAACTTTAATGGCAAAGGATAATGGAAAATACCATGTCTGCAACAGACATAGGGCATTTATTGAAGATTACCTGCAAATATTAGGCTGTGAATTGCAGCATGATTCCCAGGAATGTATTTTCCGGTTAGTGGGAGAGGGAGTGCCAATCTTACATATCAGTTTGAATACAACAAAGTTGTTATTGCTGTTAAAGTTGATTTACAGGGATAAGATTTTAGGGGAAGGGTTAAATGCCAGTGTGACGAATTTGCAGGAAATCCGCACGTATGGAATGAATACCGGATTATTGAAGGATAAATTGACAGCAGGAGAGTGGAATGAGGCATTGAATCTGATGAAACGGCATCAGATTTTGGAGATACCTGGGGCTGTAGCAAATTTAGAGGATGACACACCTTTGTATATTTACAGTACCATTAATATATATTGTCCTTCCAAAGATATCAATGTATTACTGAAACATTATAAAGGAGAAATGGAAGAAGAGGAGGCACTAGTTGATGAAGGCGAAGAAGGTATTCAGACGGTTATGTTTGACTAATTGGGGTGGTGTAGACCATACCATTTTGGAATTTAATGAGTATGTAAATTTATTTAGTGGAAAAAGTGGTTCAGGGAAATCTACAGCAATGGATGCACTACAGGTTATTTTATATGGAAGTGTTTCTTCAAATTTTTTAAACCGTGCAGCAGACGATAATAAAAATAAGAGGAGTGTATTTGGATATTTACGTGGAGAGCAAAAAGATGGAACAGCAAACCGGGAGGGACAGGACTTTTGTACTGTAATTGCATTGGAAATAGAAGATATGGGAACCCATACCAAAACCTGTATTGGATTGAATTTTGAAGTGCGGAAAAGTGATACAGACCTTCGGAAATTTGTTTATTTTAGTCATTCTGGCAATATGCCAGAGGGAGGATACCTGACCGAAGAGGGGATACCATTTTCCAATGCACAGATGAAGAAATTGGTTGAAAGCAGAGAAGTCACAACAGATAATCGTGGACGGGGAGAAGTGAACCGTATCTATCATTCCAAAGAATCCTATTTGGCTAATTTATACCAGCGGTTACTGGGGTATATTGATGGAAACCGTTTTGCTACTATGGAAAAGAGTGCCATTGCTCTTCGTATGACAGATGGAACGGGACAGTTTATCAAGGATTATATGTTTCCAAAGGGAACAGGAGATGCTATTGAGAAATTAAGTGAGCAGCTTGGAGCCTATCGTGATATTTGTGAACGGATTGAAGATATGAAAAAGCGTATCCAGATGTTAAAAGAAGTTCAGGCAGCAGGCTTGAAACTTACAGTAGCAGAGACAGAAGAGATACATAACAAGAGTTTAATCCGTTGTCTGGATATAGAAGATGCCAAAGACCACATTGCAGCTTGGACAGCAGGAAAAGAAACCGTAGATAAGGAACTTTTAAATTTAAATGAGAAAAAGGAAAAGCTTAAATTAGAAGAGAAAAGCATAAATACTCAGTTAATACAGATAAAAGCAGATTTGAAGTCTAGTGATTTAGGGCAAAAGAAAGAGCATTTAAAAGATCTTCAAAAACGTGCCGATATGCTTGCTGCAAGCAGAAGAATATGGAATTCTGTTATAGAAGGTTTAAAAAAATGGGGTAAAGATGAATATGTCAATGATTATCTTAGCCAAATGTTTTTGAAAAATATTGATAAATTCATAAAAGGAACTGTGACAGAACAAAAGTGTATAGATCTTCGGGAGCAAATTGCAGAGGAGCAAAAACAGCTAGAAAATGAATTGAAAGATCTGCGTGAAGAAAATCGTAAGATAAAAGAGAAACTGGATGAGAAACGTACTCTTGTGGAGGATATGAAAAATAACCGAAAGTCATACAGGAATCATCTAAAAAAAGCACAAGCAGATTTACAGCAGCGTTTGCAGTTTACTTATGGGAAAGATGCAAAGGTTTTTATTTTTGCGGATTTATTTGATGTGCAGGATGCTGTATGGAAAAATGCCGTAGAGGGGCGTATGGGAAAATTGCGTTTTGCTTTAATAACAGAGCCAAAGTATGCAATAGAGGCTGCAAAGCAATTCCGAAAATTATCCCGTCATGAAAATGTAGACTTAATTAATTCAAAAGCATTGGTAGAATCAGAACCAAAATGTAAGGAAAATTCTCTATATGAAACAGTAAAATGTGAGCAGGACTATGTAGATGCTTGTTTACGCCGCTTTTTAGGGGGAATTATCAAATGTGAAACAGAAGAAGAAATGGTGGCAGCAGGCAACGGCGTAACAAAAGATTGTTATTCTTACCATAATTTTATGTTCCGTCATTTGCGGAAAAAGGACTATGAGATTGCTTATATAGGAACAAAGGTTTCTAAAGCAAAACTTGGAGAATACGAAGAGGAATTGGCAAGACTAGAAAAACTGTTTAAAAATGTAGGGGAACAAATTCGTCATATGGAATTGATCTCCAAGTATGAAACTTTGAAGAGCAGTCCAGAGGATTATGTAGCTTTGTCAAGAGCAGGGAAAGAGTTGGAAGATACAGTAGCAGAGATGGAAGAACTTCAAAAGACCATTGATAAGCTGGAGAAAGGGCAATACCGCGAACTACAAGAAAAAGAAAAACAGCTTGAAAAACAGTATGAAGATCTTGATAACCAAAGCAGTGAATGTTATAAAAAAATACAGAAAAAGACAAGGGAATCCGAAAGTCTTGCAACCAATATTTATGTAAAAAAGGAAGAATTGGATCGTTTGCTGCTTGGTTATGTGGAAAATGCCAGCATCAAAGAAGAAATACAAAAAGATCGGCAAAATGCCAGTGCTTCTGTATGTAAGGCGAAATATCTTGGAAGAATTAATACTGCAAAGGAAAATCAAGATTTGGCAAAGCAGGATCGCAGCCATGCCAGAGAGCTATATATTGCTGCATATCCAAACTGTGAGTTTACTGGTATAGAGAAGGGGAATGAGAAATATGATGCCAAACTGTTAGAGTACCAGCAAAATTATGAACCACAGTATCAGGAAGAATTTGAAAAACAGTGTGGTTTGATATACAAAAGTCTTCGCGACAATGTTATTGCTAAAATTCATGGAGATATAAAGGGAGCACACCGCCACAAAAGAGAAATTAACCGTCTGCTTCGGGAAACAAACTTTGCAGACAGCCGTTATCAAATTGATATTGAAGCTGCCAAAAGTGCAGATGGGCAATTTTATGAAATGCTTATGGCAGAAGAATTGGATACAAAGAATCTGGATAATGATGGTTTTGAAGGGCAATTAAGTTTGGGAGAAGATTTGTTTTATCAAAAATATGAATTGCAGATTAAGGAACTGATTGAAAAGTTTATGCCTGCAAAAAATGCGGATGATGCACAATTAAAAAAATATCAGGAGGATATGGAAAAATATGCAGATTACCGTACTTATTTGTCCTTCCGTATGAATGAAATTGTTACAGATGCAGAGGGAAATATTATTCGTAGAAACTATGTAGATGAAATGGCTGGACGTGATTCCGGCGGCGAGGGACAAAATCCCAAATATGTGGCACTTCTTGCAGGCTTTGCCATGTTGTATATGTCCCAGACAAACCGTGATTCAAAAATCAAACTTGTTTTATTAGATGAAGCCTTTTCTAAAATGGATCAGGAGAGAAGTGCTGTTTGTCTGCAATATGCACGAAAGATGGACTTGCAGTTAATCGTTTGTGTTCCAGATGAACGTTTGCAGTCATTAATCCGGAATGTAGACAGTGTCTATGGATTCCGAAGAAAAAATAACCGTATTTCCATGATGCACATTGATAAAGGCTCTTATTTGAAAATGATGGAAGGGGAGGAGGAATCCGTTAATACAGGAAATGATTGATAATTGACAAAACAGAATAACACCTTTATAATTTTTTTATTCTGATACAGCCTTTAGTGGATGGCAGGCGTGTTGAATAGAATTATGTCAGCGAAGTGATCCACATGCCATCACAAGAATGCCGAGGCGTTCTTGAATTCAATAATGATTGGAGATTATGCATAATGAGAAACACAAAGATAAAAGAGCCTTTAAGAATATACCTGTGTGATGATCAAGAGGAACATATCCAACAAATATGCAATAGCTTTGCAACTGTATCCAAGGAATATCCCTTACAGATAACTTCTTTTTTATCTCCTGCCATCCTGCTGGAACAGCTAAAAAAACAGGCAAAACAAAATGCTGTTGTGCCAGAAATTGTGCTATTGGATATTAAAATGTCGGAAATAGATGGTGTTTCACTTGGAAAAGAAATCAAACAAGCCTTTCCAGAGATTTGTCTGGTATTCATTACTGCTTATGAAGAATATGCCATCCAGGGATATGAGGCAAATGCTTTTCGCTACCTTTTAAAACCAATTACAAAAGAGCATATTTTAAAATTATTAATAGATTTAAATAATGAACAGAATAAAAGAAAGAAAATAATCATAAAAACCAGAGATGGGGAATGTTTTTTGCATGTACAGGATATTATCCATATCAGTGCAGAGGATAAATATGCAGTAATCTATACAGAAAATGAGCATTATGTCAGCGATTGCAGTTTAAAAGATTATGAGGAGCGGTTGACACCTTATGGATTCTTTCGGATACATAGAAAACATTTGATTAATATGTACCACCACAAAGCAATCAAAGGAAGTGATATTGTATTAAGCAATGGAATTTTGCTGCCAATCAGTAAGAGGAAAATAACCACTTACCGAAGCAGGCTTTTTTCCTGCTTGAAGGAGGATTTAATTTGAAAAATCTGTAATAGTGAGGGCATCTGAACAGTTACTATTTGAGACATAATTCCCGTTTATCGAAAAAATCCATACTTTTGTCGGAGGGGCATAAAAAAAGATAATAAATTGTGATAGAATGGGTATGTAAGTTATACTCAACAAAATCACAATGACTTTATTTATCTTAAGGAGGAAATGATTTATGATCAATACGAAAAAAATCGCAGCTATTTTACTTGCAGCAGGATTAACATGTAATCCCTATAATATCCCTTCCACAACATTGATTCATGCAGAGGAAGCTACCATTTATGAACAGGCTTCTGTAGTTTCTATTGATAATCTGGATGAATACAATACAAAAGCATCCATATCATGGAGTTGTGAATTGATGTTTCCAGAAGATAGGGAGAAAGAAGTATCAGATTACGCTTCCTTTACATTAGAAAAGGATAGTATTGTAAAGATGGGGGTAAAATATACAGATATTGGAAGCAATCCTTCTACATCTCCAGATGTAATTATATATAGCAATGAGGCAAGGACTGTTAAAAAATTGGAATTTAGTTTTTATAATAGTGGTGACTCAAAGACAGTATATCTGCCAGCAGGAACTTACTATATTGAAGCGAAAGATAAAAGACTGCTAAATCCTGGGGTAAAAATAGATATTTCTATTTGTGCACTTTCTGCAAACAAAGCATTATCTGCTGTTTCTAATCAGGATAGAAATAAATCGCAAGCTACAGTTACAGTGACACAGGCACTTGGTGAGGATTTAGAAAATATCCAGTATGTGTATGGGGCTTATGGTGAAAAGGATAATACAAATAAAAATATATGGAAGACACCTCTTTATAAAGGTAGTAATTCTTATTATAAACACATTGCAACAGAGGTGGCAAGTGGCAACGCATTTACTGTAAAGAAAAACGGAACATATACCATCCGTGTAATTACAAAAGATGGAGCAGCATACTCTATCCAGCATAAGATAAAAGGATTAGACAATACTGCTCCACAAATTACGGGAGTAAAAAATGGTAAAACATATAAAAAAGCTGTAACAATTCGTTTTTCTGATAAAGGTAGCGGAATAAAAAGTGCCAAATTAAATGGTAAAACAATTACATCAGGAAAAAAAGTTTCTAAAAAAGGGAAATATACCTTAAAAGTAACAGATAAGGCGAACAATACAAAGACTGTAAAATTTATAATAAAAAAATAGAATAGTCTACCCTGCTTTTTGATACAGTTTCCTTTAGGATGTTAGTGGATTTGACTAACACATAAAGGAGACTGTATTTTGATTATATAAAATTT
>CAMWUK010000047.1 GCA_947177415.1 uncultured Clostridiaceae bacterium | reverse complement strand
AGAAACCATAACAGAAGAAATTGAAGAAGTTATGGAAGAACCGAAGGAGGAAGAAGCCATAACAGAAGAAAATAATCAAATTCTTGAGAATGAACAGATGCAGACAATTGAACAAGAGATAGAAAAAATTGAAGACGAGAAAGATTCTATTCCGGATATGATTCATAAGATTACTTCTGAGGTATATCAGTTAATAGAGGAAGAAACACTAGAACCACAGTTAGGAAATTTGGAAGAAATAAGCGAAAGAAAGGAACAGTCTATAAATATGGAATATGAAGTACAAGATGTTAACCAAATAGATGTTTCAGTGGATGAAACTGATCCTATTATAATAGATGAAATAAAAAAAACAGAGGAGGCAGATATGGATATAAGAGAGAAGAAAGATGAAAATAATTTAGTTGGTATGGAAACTATGGAACAAGCTAATCAAGAAATTAACGATATGGAGGAGAATAAAATGACAAATGTAGAATTAAAAGATGAAGTAACAGTTATTACAAAAGGAACCATAATTAATGGTTCTATCAGTTCAGATGGTTCTTTAGAGGTAATAGGAACAATTACAGGTGATGTAGAGTGTCTTGGAAAGCTATCTGTTATTGGTAATGTGAGTGGACATTTAAAAGCATCAGAAGTAGTTGTAAATACACCAAGAATAGAAGGTGGAATTGATAGTGAAGGCGATGTAAAAGTTGGTGTAGGTACAATTGTTGTAGGAGATGTAACTGGTAAGTCTGCAACTATTTCTGGTGCAGTAAAAGGTGAAATTGATGTACATGGACCAGTAGTAGTAGATTCTACAGCCATTGTAAAAGGTAATATTACTGCAAAATCATTACAAATAAACAATGGTGCAGTGGTAGATGGATGTTGTAAACTTACTTATGCAGAAGTAGACATTGATAATTTCTTTGATGGACAATAATTAGTGAATATACAAAACCGATATATAAATTGTATCAATAAGTGTAATTATTTAATAATATCTTGGATAGCTATCAGTCTGTCTGCTTATTAAATGTTACTATTCACAGTTAACTCCACACACATGCGTAAAACCATTCAGCGTTGCTGTATGTCGCAGTAAAAAACACTGCTTCTGTTTTACTTATGTGGTGGAGTGACAGTTTTCGCTGTCATATAGAAGGTATATGCGGATTCTTACAAGCAAGCTTTGTGTATCTGCATATACCTTCTATATGACCATGAATAGTAACTATTAAGTACAATTTGTATATTGGTTTTATTGTATTGATATTCCCATTTTGCAATGAGATATTTTAAGGTATTTCAAGTGATAATAGTCAGAAAAGGATGAGAAAAAATATGGAATCATATAAAAGAGTTTTCTTAAAACTTAGTGGTGAAGCTTTAGCAGGTGAGAAGAAAAGCGGATTTGATGAGGCAACTTGTGTAAATGTAGCAAAACAGGTGAAGGAATTAGTAGATAAAGGTATTCAGGTTGGTGTAGTAATTGGTGGGGGAAACTTTTGGAGAGGCAGAACCAGTGAGAATATTGATCGCACTAAGGCGGATCAGATTGGTATGCTTGCTACAATTATGAATTGTATTTATGTTTCAGAGATTTTCCGGTCAGTTGGAATGAAGACTCAGGTTTTGACACCTTTTGAATGTGGGAATATGACAAAAGTATTTTCAAAAGATAGGGCAAATAAATATTTTGAAAAAGGTATGGTTGTATTTTTTGCAGGTGGAACCGGACATCCATACTTCTCAACAGATACTGGTGTAGTGCTTCGTGCTGTAGAGATGGAAGCTGATGTAATCCTTTTAGCAAAAGCAATTGATGGAGTTTATGACAGTGATCCAAAGGTTAATCCTTCCGCAAAAAAATATGATGAACTGTCTATGCAGGAAGTGTTAGATCAGAAGTTGCAAGTGATAGATTTAACAGCAACTATTATGTGTTTAGAGAATAAAATGCCATTGTTAGTGTTTGGATTAAACCAAGAGAATAGCATTGTCAATACCGTGAATGGAAATTTCAATGGAACAAAAGTAACAATCTAAAGTAATAGTTTAGCCTATTGGCTAAACTGTTACAATCTAAAAAGCAAATATCGTGGAGGATATAGTAATGGAACAATTTGAAGAAAAGATGAAGAAGTCAATACAATCATTAACAGAAGAATATGCAACAATTCGTGCAGGAAGAGCCAACCCTCATGTTCTGGATAAGATTATGGTGGATTATTATGGACAGCCTTCTCCGTTACAAACTGTTGCAAATATTTCTGTACCAGAAGCAAGAGTAATTCAAATCCAGCCTTGGGAGGCAAACCTTGTAAAAGATATTGAAAAGGCATTATTGACATCAGACTTAGGACTTACACCAAACAATGATGGAAAAACAATCCGTTTAGTATTTCCAGAATTGACCGAAGAAAGAAGAAAGGATTTAGTAAAAGATATTAAGAAAAAAGGGGAAAATGCGAAAGTTGCAATTCGTAATATCAGACGTGATGCTAATGATACAGTGAAAAAGCAGAATAAGGCAAGTGAAATTTCCGATGATGAAGCAAAGCAAATGGAAGATAAAATACAGAAACTTACAGATAAATATGTAGCAGAAGTGGATAAGATGATAGAAAATAAATCAGATGAGGTTATGACAATCTAGAAGTAAAGAGTTTGATAAGTGAACTCTTAAGGTATCCATTTTTGTGATCGATAATAAGGCGTATGTTTGCCAGTGTGATTATCCATTGCGCAAAGTACGCCTTTCATACATGGTATAGAAATAAGAGAAAAGAGGCTAGTCTATGGAAGAAAAAAAGATTCCCCAGCATGTAGCAATTATTTTAGATGGAAATGGCAGATGGGCAAAGAAAAGATTCTTACCAAGAAATATGGGACATGCACAAGGAGCAAGGGTAGTAGAGCGAATTTGTGAAGATGCTTATGATTTAGGCATTAAGTACTTAACAGTATATGCTTTTTCTACAGAAAACTGGAAGAGACCAGATGATGAAGTAAAGGCTTTAATGAAATTATTGGACAAATATTTAAAGGATTGTTTAGAAAGAAGCAGTAAAAATAATATGCGTGTCCGGGTGATTGGTGATATCAGCCGTTTATCTGAAAAATTGCAAAAGCAAATTATGGAATTGGAAGAAACGTCGGCAAGTTGTACTGGTCTTACCTTTACTGTTGCATTGAACTATGGTGGCAGGGATGAATTGCTTCGTGCAATGAAAAAGATGACAAATGATGTAAAAAATGGTAAATTGGATAGTGAGGATATTTCAGAAGAAATTTTCTCAAACTATTTAGATACAAAAGGAATACCAGATCCGGACTTAATGATCCGTACCAGTGGAGAACAGAGAATATCTAATTATTTACTTTGGCAGTTAGCTTACACAGAGTTTTATTTTACAGATGTATTATGGCCAGACTTTAATAAAAAGGAATTAGAAAAAGCCATTGATTATTATGCAGGACGGGATAGAAGATATGGTGGTGTAAAGTAAGGAGAAGATGCATGTTTTTAGAACGTTTGATTAGCGGAGTTATATTAGTAATTCTGGCGGTTGCTTGTATAGGAACAGGTGGTAATCTGCTTCTAGGCGTAGTTGGACTTTTGTCTCTTATAGGACAATTTGAACTATATCGTGTTTTCAAGTTGGAGAAAACAAGGCTTGCATATATAGGATATATAGGAACAATTGTTTATGAATTGCTTTTATTTTGGAATAAAGAGGCATGGATAGAAGTATACTTATTAGCAGTATTGTTAGTTTTTTTAATTACCTATGTGATATCTTATCCTACGTATGTTTTTTCGCAAATTGCTATGATTTATACAGGATTAATGTATGTAACTATGTGTCTTTCTTGTTTATACCAAGTAAGATGTATGGAAGGTGGAATTTATCTTGTTTGGATCATTTTTATTGCTGCATGGGGATCGGATACTTGTGCCTATTGTGTAGGAAAACTAATTGGAAAACATAAAATTCCAAGTCCGCTCAGTCCAAAGAAAACTATAGAGGGATGCAGTGGTGGTGTAATAGGTGCGGCATTGCTTGCATTTTTATATGGGTGGTTACTCCAAGATAAATTGTTACCATTTGGATATTTGCCATGGCATTTTTTGTTAATGGGTGCGATAGGAGGAATTTTATCTCAAATTGGAGATTTAACAGCATCAGCAATCAAAAGAAATTATGAAATTAAGGATTATGGCAAATTGATTCCAGGACATGGAGGAATAATGGACAGATTTGATAGTATATTATTTACTGGACCATTGACCTATATTTTCTTAAATATATTGTAAAAATATAGTGACTATTTGGAAGAGAAAGTATCTGTTTTAGCTACAGATAGGAGGCAGAGTAATGAAGAAAATAGCAATTTTAGGATCTACTGGATCTATCGGAACACAGACATTAGATGTAGTAAGAAATAATCAGGATTTAGAAGTTATTTCTTTAGTAGCAGGAAGTAATATAGAGAAATTAGAAGAACAGATTCGGGAATTTCATCCTAAAGTAGTGGCTCTTTGGAATGATAAAAGTGCACAAGAATTAAAACAAAGGGTAAAGGATATTCCAGTTGAGGTATTGTCTGGTATGGATGGAATGATAAGTTGTGCTACACTTTCTGATGTGAAGATTGTAGTAACTGCAGTAGTTGGAATGATTGGTATTCTGCCAACTGTTGAAGCAATTAAGGCTGGAAAAGATATAGCTTTGGCAAATAAGGAGACTCTTGTTACCGCAGGACATATCATTATGCCGTTGGTGGAAAAATATAAAGTGGCATTATTACCAGTAGATAGTGAACATTCTGCAATCTTTCAGGCACTAAATGGTGAGAATAATAACAAAATCAGCAGAATTTTACTTACGGCTTCAGGTGGTCCTTTTCGTGGGAAAAAGAAAAAGGATTTAGAAAACATCCAATTAGAGGATGCTTTGAAACATCCAAATTGGTCTATGGGAAGAAAGATAACAATTGATTCTTCCACTATGGTAAATAAAGGATTAGAGGTAATTGAAGCAAAATGGTTGTTCCATGTGGATTTTGAACAAATTGAGGTTGTAATACAGCCACAAAGTGTGATACACTCTATGGTAGAGTTTGCGGATGGAGGAATTATAGCTCAGCTTGGAACTCCTGATATGAGGTTGCCAATCCAATATGCCTTGTATTATCCAGAGCGTCGTCCATTGCCTGGCGATAGAGTGGATTTCTATCAATTATCCCAGCTTACTTTTGAAAAACCAGACATAGAGACATTTAAGGGATTGAAATTAGCTTATCAGGTGGGTAAAACAGGTGGAAGTATGCCTACAGTATATAATGCTGCGAATGAGTATGCAGTAGCAAAATTTTTGAAAAGGGAAATTAAATATCCAGAAATCATAGAAATGATTTCTTGTGCCTTAGATGCACACCAATACATAAGTAGTCCTTCTGTGCAAGATATTCTTGAAATAGAGCAGGAAACTTATCGAAACTTACAGGAAAAATGGAAGTAAAAATACTAGTTATAGAAATAGGAAAGTGGAGGAAGATATGAATATTATCATTGCATTATTAGTATTCACAGTAATTATTGTGTTGCATGAGATGGGACACTTTTTACTGGCAAAGAAAAATGGAGTTGGAGTAACAGAATTTTCTGTTGGTATGGGACCAAGGTTGATTACTTTGGTGAAAACGGATCAAGGAATGAGTTGTAAACTGCTTGCTAATACGAAGTATTGTGAAAGCAGGGAGGATTGGGAAAATAAAACAAAATACTCTTGGAAATTGCTGCCAATTGGTGGGTCTTGTATGATGGTAGGAGAAGATGAGGTAAATGAAGCACCTGATTCTTTTCAGAAAGCTGGAATTTGGGCAAGAATTTCTATTATAGCAGCAGGTCCGATTTTTAATTTTATTTCTGCTTTTATATTTGCAATAATTTTGATTGCAAATGTGGGATATAATCCTTCCGAAATTACTTATGTGAAAGAGGGAAGTCCGGCAGCAGAAGCAGGCTTGCAAGAGGGAGACCGAATTACGGAAATCAATGGAGACAGTATTTCGATTGGCAAAGATTATGATGTATATTTTAATCTGCATGTGATTGGTGACGAACCATTGCATATAAAATACGTTACCAGTGAAGGAGAAAAAAAAGAAGTAGATGTAGATCCTAACTATAGTTATTACCGGTTAGGGTATAGTTATGGTTCGTCAGACGAAGGAACAAAAGGAATTGTTATAACTGCTATAGAGAAAGATAGTCCTATGGATCAAGCAGGAGTAAAAGTTGGTGATACGGTTACTGCTTTTAATGGGATAGCTATTCAGGAAGCAAAGGATATGGAAGAGTATTTGTCAAACAATCCGCTTACAGGGGAAGAAATTACACTTACATACCAAAGAGAGAAGGAATCCAAAACCGTAAAATTGACACCATATTATGCCACAGTCAAATCCTTACAGATTTCTATGGCAAAATACGAAAAGGGAAATGTGTTGCAGGTAGTAAAATATGGAGCTTCTGAGATTCGTTTCTGGATTGAAAGTACCTTAAAGAGTTTGGGAATGATGATACGGGGAAAAGTAAGTAAAGATGATGTTTCTGGTGTAGTGGGTATTGTGGATATGATTGGTACTACGGTTGATGCCAGCAAAACTGCATTTACAACATTCTTGAACTTATTAAACATTGCAATCTTATTAAGTGCAAATCTTGGTGTTATGAACTTAATTCCATTTCCAGCTCTGGACGGAGGACGATTGATTTTCCTATTTATAGAATTATTTAGAGGAAAACCAATAGATCAGGAAAAGGAAGGAATTGTTCATTTAGTAGGAATTGTCTTGCTTATGGCACTTATGATATTTGTAACCTATAATGATATTGCGAGAATTATAGGTGGATGATAAAAAATATAAAGAAATATGTGTTTTGTTATAAAAAAGGATGGACATACATGAGGAAACTCTTATGGATATTCCTTTTTTGTAACTGTTCAGAAAACTGAATAGTTACTTAGAAGATTAATCCGAAAGTGGGTATTGAAAGTGAATGATAAAAGATCGTGGAAAAATTTGTTGCCATTTCGGCTTGCACCAAACTGGGAAATTAAATGGAATAAATTACAAAACTTAGAACCAGATATCATTGAAGAAAGTGATGATGCGTGGTTATATGTTTTTGTACAAGATATGCTTTATATGCAGACGAGTTTTACATATAAACGGAACAAGAAATCAATAAAACATACACTTGCTATAGATTTAGGGTGGTATCCGGAAGGCGATATAAAGGGCGCCTATCATCTTTATGCAATTCTAGATAATGATTGGGATACCCCTATTTTCGAATTTAGGACAAGGAGTACACAAGAAGTTGTAGAAACAATGGAAAAGTGGATGTTTGAGGATTTCCAAAGGTCTTTTTGGGGTCTGGTACAACATAAAGACACAAAGGCATTGTAATGTGTAGTTTTGTATACCCCCAATATAGTATTAGGAGAATGTAAGTTGATTAAGTGGCAGTCATGGAGAAGTAAGTTATAGGTCAAGTGTCGGTATTAATATTAATGAAATAGAGCAGTTTAAAAAATTGGAAAAAGAAAATTAATAGTTACTGTTCACTCACAAGCTTGACACTTGCTGTCAAGCTATGTGCCAAAACATAGAACAGCCAAGAATCCAGCCTTTCGCCGAAGACGAATTATAAAAAGGCTGGATTCCGTTACTGTTAGCACCATAGGTGTGAACAGTAACAATTAATAAGGAAGATACAGAAGGAAGGGAGTAGAAAAAGAATGGGATTATTAGAAACAGAAAATACGCAGGAAAATATGTATTCTGTATTAACAAAAAATGTATGCCAAAAAATCAAGGATATAGCAGCTAAAAAGCAGTTAAATTGTGATTATGCTCTGGTAGTTTTTAGTTTCAACAGTGTGGTAGAGCAGTTTACAAAAGAAAATATCCCTGAAAAGGAGATAAAAGATGCAATGAAGGCGATTGTTTATATGCGGGCTTATCTCTTTGCTATGTCCCACATGGAATATCCGCAAGATTTAAGATATAGCTTTTTTAAAAGCTGCTGGGAATTGTCTTCTTATATAGAGGAAAAAGCTAGAACCAAAACATTTCATTTTGAACCAGAAGTAGATTTCTTGTTACGGACAGTAAGTGATAAAGTATTAGCAATGCTTTCTGTATGGGATGATGAAGAACTTTCTCATGGCATCTGTACCTGTTGCAAAACTCCATTACCTAGAATAATTTTTTCGGATTGCAAGAAAAAGCAACATAGCTCTAAATTGGTAGAAGAATGGGACTTGTTATCAGTGGCTAAGAAGATGACATTGGAATCTAAGGACAATTTTGGTCTATATAAAAAAGTGACAAAGACTTTTGGTGTATATACCTGTAAACAATGTGGGCAGGAGCAGGTTTTGTTAGATTCTTATATGGCATGGTGCTATGAAAATACAGACCTAAATCGTCCAGATAAGGAGTTATTAGAATGGCTCTATGAAACTGGCAAAGTAATAGAAAGTGTTTCCGATGGATACAGACAAAGAAGAAGTTGTTATAAGTTTATTATTGATTATATGCATGGGCAGATAGAGCTAGACGAAGTAACAGTACTAAAATATTTTAGTGCCATGCAGGACTCCTATAAAGTTGATAGAGATATTTATGGAAAAGAACTGGGATATTACAAGCAAAAATGTGAAGAAATGATAGAGGAGTTATTAAAAGCAGATAATTTATCAGAGCAAGAAAATGAATTTGTTCAGTTATTAAAACTGGATTTGGAGTATGAAAAACTTGGTAATACAGTACTTTCTATGGAGCAATTTGAAGTAAAATGCAGGGAATTGGCAGACCAATATGATAAATATTTAGGAATAGGAAATAAAAAGAGTAATAATTGTATTACCCGGTTGGCTTTATCTTTGGGAGAACAACATAATACAGTAGAGGAAGCAAAGCATGGAATTCAAATACTTTTAGAACAATTGGATATTATGGGAACCTATAATCCAACAGCAAAAAGAGAAATTAGCGGGATTAATGAATTGATTGCTTATATTTACAGAGTGAATTTGAAGAATTATCAATATGCAATTTTATTTTATAAGCAATATCTAAAATATATCGAGGATACTTATGGGGAGAACTCAGACTATGCATTTGGTGAGCGGCGTACATTAAAAGAATTGGAGGATTTGGACGCAAAACGGAGAAGAAAACAGAGAGAAGAAAGACTGGCAAGAAAAATGACAGAAAAATTAAAAAGGAAAAAATTTAGTTATAGCTGGGAGGACGAGGAAGATGACAAGAATGTCAAGACTATGTTAGAGGAGATTTTAGAAAGTAAAAGACTGCCTCATGTGGAGGAACTTGTGATTGGCTGCTGGGGAGAGTGTTATGATGACAGTGTACAGGTAATTGTAGATGGTATTGTGGAACATAAAGAGCAATTCCAGCATATTAAAAGTTTGTTTATAGGTGATATGGAAAGAGAAGAATGCGAAGTTTCATGGATTTTGCAGGCAGATTATTCTAAGTTGTGGGAAGCTCTTCCTAATTTAGAAAAACTTACAATAAAAGGAAGCTCAGGACTGTCACTTGGAATAATTGAACATAATAATTTGAAAGAATTAGAAATTATTTGTGGAGGACTTCCTAAGTCTGTTATTCATAGTATTGTTAACGCTAAATTGCCGCAACTTACTTCTCTAAATCTTTATATTGGAAGTAAAGAATATGGCTTTGATGGAGATATGGAAGATATTCGGGAGTTGCTGGCACATCCATTTCCAAAACTTACAAGGTTAGGCTTGGTGGATAGTGAGATGCAGGATGAAATTACTGCTGAGGTAGTAAAGAGTCCATATATGAATCAAATTTCTGAATTAGCATTGTCTAAGGGAACATTATCAAATAAAGGCGGCAGATTGTTGCTGGAGGAAGTACCAAAACATCCTAATATTACATTTTTGGATTTGGAATATCACTATATGTCTGCTAAAACAATGTTGCAATTATTGGAATTACCAATTGATGTCAATGTGGATGAACAGAAGGAAGTGTATGAAACAGAAAGTTATTGGTACCCAATGCTGACGGAATAGTAAGATTTTGGGGAACAGTTTAGATTGCAAACTAGAATTTGAGAGGAGAACAGCTATGAAAGAACAGCAATTTAAAGAGAACATCACTGAAAAAGTAAAGCAAATTATTGACTTTATTGCAAATCATGAGTATTCAAAACTGCATACAATTACAAACATTAACAGCTCGTGGTTTGGTGATAAAAAGACTCAAAATGAAGGGATAGAAATATTTGCAGAGTGGTTAGAGGAACAATTAAAAATATGGTCGGAAGAGGAAGAGAAAGAGTTCGTTATTGATCCTTACAATGAAAAATATTTTACAATACAGCATTTGGAAGGTAATCAAGCTTTTGCAGTATTTGAGCCACATAGTCATAACGAAAAACTTGATTTTTGGTTTGAATTTCATTTTTTAATTAATGAAAATGACAATATTATTTCAGAATTTAACATAAATATTTAGAATTTTTTTAGATATTTTTAGTTTATTCGATAGCAAGCTAGAATCAGCAGGAGAAATAGAAATGAAGTATATTGAAAAACTTTATCAACAAATTTCCAATATAGGAGACCAAGAGTTTTATCTAATGGAGCCAGAGTTTTGTCATGAACTGTATAATCATATTTCAGATGAAAAAAAGCCATTATGTGTGATTGCTTTTTTAACAATCGCAAACTGGTTTGCTATGTCACAAAGAAGTGGAGTATGGACATTTTATGAAGGGGCATACCCAGATAACATGGATTTAACATTACAATATTTAGAACAAACAGAAAATGACGATTTGGCTGGCATTTTTCGTTATGGGATACATGATTATCAGAATCCACAATATGCTGGAAATTATAATTATCCCAAGACATGGATTGACGAATCTGAAAAAATTGATAAGTGGATAGGAGAACACGAGGAATGGCTATTTGCTTGGGAAAGAAAGTTACTTATTGATAATAAAGAATTGATTTGTTCGTTGATAAGTTAATTTTAAATAAGCATAAAGTTATCCTACTGATGGGGCATTGTATTTATTAGATAAAAAGATATTCAGACAAGTTGGCATTTTATATTAGATGTTCAGATAATAGATCAAGAGATGGAGGTATTGAGGTTACACTATATTTTACAGCTATAACAAGACCAGATGACTGTATTATGACTTTTGAAGTGGGTTTGCAATTTCAATTAAAACTATATGTAAAGAGTTTAAATTGGATGAAAGTCATCAAAAGTGGATAAATTTAAGTTTACATAAACTAGATGAAAAGTTGATTGCAGCAGGAAGAAAAATTATTGAAATAGAAGAAAGTATGAAAGCAGATGTCAAGGAAATAATATTCTATATAATATCGATAAAATTGTGAAAAAAACTCAATTTTATTGACATGATATCCCCCTAATAGTATATTATATATAAGAGGAGGTGCAAAGTATGTTAGTACAATTTATGGTGAAAAATGTGTTGTCTTTTAAAGAAGAGACAGTTTTAGATATGACATCAATAAATGCATATAAAGAACATGAATGTAATTTAATTGACATTGGAGTAAAAGAAAAATTTCTTAGAGTAGCAGCAATTTATGGTGCAAATGCGAGTGGAAAATCAAATTTATATCTAGCTATGGCATATTTTCAAGAAATCATTCATAAATCATTAAATAATGTAGATGATGGTACGGAAACAGCAATTAAAAAATATTATAATCCATTTTCTTTTGAGGATAATGAAGAAAATTCAGAGTTTCAAATTGTTGAGATTTTAGATAATTTTGAATATATTTATGGGTTTGAATATAATTCTGAATGTATTGTGTCAGAATGGTTATACAGAAAAAATTTAAAAACAAATAGAAGAGTAACTATTTTTGAACGAACAACAGAAATAGTTAAGTTTGGTGCAACTGTTAAAAAAGAATGTGATATTTATAAGGAACAAATACCAGTAGATGCATTAGTAATTTCATTTTTTAATAAGTTGAAACTGAAGACTGATATTTTTAGAAATGTGTATGCAGGAATTATGGATACTTTGGTAGTTCCTACTAATTTCTGTGAAGATACAAGAATTCTTATAAATTTTCTTCCTAAAGTAATCGTTAATGAAAAAGAAAAGTTGATTGAATTTTTAACCGCAATTGACACTGGTATTAAAGATATTGTTTGCGAAGATAATGAAAAGGAGGTTAGTTTTTTTACTGTCCATAAAGGAAGAGATGGGGGAGATTATGAACTGAATCTTTTTTCTGAATCAGAGGGAACAATAAAAAGTATCATGCTTTTTATATATGCAAGAATAGCAATTTTAAATAATTCTTCTATTTTTGTGGATGAGTTAAATATAAAATTGCATCCGTTATTGTTGAAATTTATTGTTGATTTGTTTTATGATCAAAATTCTTCTGCACAACTAATTTATACAACACATGATACAACATTGATGGATAAGAAGTTTTTTAGAAGAGACCAGATTTGGTTTGTTCAAAAAGATGAATATGGATATTCATCTTTATTAGCATTATCTGATTTTAGAGTTAGATCAGATGCTTCGTTTGAGAAAGATTATTTAGCTGGTGTATATGGTGGGATTCCTTATCTTAAGGAATTTGAAATGAAAGAGGGGAAATAAAATGGGTTCGGATGATATCTTTAAAAAACGAAGACAAGCTAGAAAGCAAAGACAATATGAATATAGAACTCCAAAAGCAAATTCTTTTTTAATAGTAACAGAAGGAAAGAGAACAGAACCTTTATATTTTAAAGGAATACAGCAACTAATAAGGCAAAAAATGGGTGGCAATATTGAAGTTGTAGAAGCTCCTCTTATTGATATCCATGGAAAAGGCTGTGCTACAGGAAAGTTAATTGAGGTAACTGTTCATGATTTTGAACAGTTACTACTTAAATAGAATGTATGCAAGAAAGGGAAAACATGTGGAAAATTTAATAAAGAAAATCGAAAAATTAGTTTGTAATAACTTTGAGGACTTAGAAATTGATGACCCCAAAGAAGAAGGGATATATGATGAATATATGCTTGTTAAAGGTGCAACTGATAAGCAAATTCAAGCATTTGAAGAAAAGTTTGGTATCACAATGCCTAAAGATATGAAAGAACTGTATCATTATAAAAATGGCAGCCAAGGATTTTATTTATTGTTTCCTAATGATAAGTATGGCCGGGATTTCAATTATAGGTTGTTATCTCTTGAAGAAATAGAGGAACAGAAAGAATATTTTCAAAATAAAGATGTTTTGCTTACTGAATTTTATTCTTATGAGGAGGATTCCACAAAAAAACTGCTAGAGGAAATGAAAGATAGCAGGATTAAACCATATTTACATAATAAAATGTGGTTTCCATTTGCGGAAGCTCCTGGAGGTATTAGTTTAATGATGGATTTTGATCCCAATGATGATGGTGTTTATGGACAGATAATATGTTATATTCATGACCCTGACGAAATAGCTTATGTAGCAAAAACAATTACAGAAATTATCAATGATACTATGTTGAATATTACCTTGTAAAATGAAATACAGGAAGGAGAATTAGATGTTTGAACAGGATTACATTATGAGGTTAATTAAAGAAATGGTTAGGGCAATACTTAAGTTATTGTTTCACATAGATACCGAATCACCAACAAGTGAATTGATTGAGGATGAGAAGGAAAAGGCAGCGTTAGAAGCGTTATTGGATATGGTAGATGAAGGATCTATTTGTAAAGCAGAAAATATAGTATTTGAAATGATAGATGCTGGAGATAGAAAGAAGTTAGAACTTGTATTACTATTTTATTCCTATCTAAATGATAAGTCAGATGAATTTTTGGAGCAGAATAACTTTAGCAGAAGGCAACTTCAAGATAATTTGAAATATATATTAACCCAGTATGGTCTTGGCAGTATAGCAGAGACTTTTTTACTTTAGTAGGAAAGTTCGTCCTATAAAACACTCATGCCTCGCAAGCGAGGCACCACCATGAATGAGGGGTTAGGGGAGTTGATGTGGGCTTGCCCACTTTGTTCTGTCCCACAGGATTGATATAATTGAGTTGTTCAGAAACAATCAAATATCCAAAGGTCTCATATTATAAGTAAAAGTATTCAATCCCTACAAGAAAAAAGGATACTGGTGATTTCCATTTTCTGGTATCTGTGTCTGCTGGTCTTTTCAAAATGAAGCATATAACATAAATTTGATCATCAGATCAACAGGCATGTGTAAAATTATCGTAACTATTCAGGTAGAAACACGCATTTACTGCATGTTTCGTAAGAGAAATGCAGATATTCTGGTATATCATGTTAAAAGGTAGTGTTGAGGAGGTAGTTAAAATCTTTGCTGAATATGTTAAATCCCATGGAGTGAGCATATTTAGTGCAAAAGAAACAGATAATTTTTCTGCTGAATTCAGGTGTAGACTTTTTTCGGCATATATAGGTGATAAGGAGACTTGTGAAGACGACTATGGATGGATTGCTGATGAGTTCAGAACAAAGGTCAATTTTGACATATATGTGCAGCTTTATCCTGATTGTGAAGTGAGAATATTTGCAGGTTTGGTAAAGTTTTTTTGTGAAAGGTATGATGGTGATATTCATCTTGAGGATGAATGGGATCATACATACTTAGACCGCAGAGATGGTGTTCTTGAAATATATGATGAGGAGTGGAAAAACTGGTTTGTGTAAGTGGGATGAAAAAATGACTTTGACAAGATAATTGCACTGGATATTATTTTGTAAATTGTAGCAGGCAATTTCTTTGAGATAAATAGAATGGACAGGAAAGGAAAACTTTTATGGACATTCTTTTTTTTAATAATGGAATATGATAAAATAAAGATAGTATTTGTAGCTATTGAAATTAAAAATGATAAATCGAAATTTAGGAGGGGGATTATGAGTAAAATAAATGACACATCAGTTGTAAAACAACAATATGCTAATGCAAATAATTTAAATACAAGAATATCTATCCATGATAAATATTCAACAAATAAGATGGGATTTGGAAACTGGATAATTTCGAATTATAGAATTGATAAAGGAATGAAAGTTTTAGAATTGGGTTGTGGAACAGGAGATATGTGGAAAAATAGAGAGTCTTTAATTAGTGATTGTTCCAAACTAATACTTTCTGATTTTTCTGAAGGAATGGTGGCAATAACAAAAGAAAATGTAGGTAATTATAATAATATTGAGTATAAGGTTTTGGATATTCAAGAGATACCTTATGAAGATGAGACATTTGATATTGTTATTGCTAATATGATGTTATATCATGTGCCTGATATGTATTTAGGTTTGGCTGAGGTGCGACGAGTACTAAAGAGAGATGGTTCTTTTTACTGTGCGACATATGGAGAACATGGAATTATTGAGTATCTTTCAAAAATCCTTGCCACGTATGGTGTTGAAGATGATATAAATAAAAACTTTACACTTCAAAATGGATATGAGATTTTAAGTAAGTCATTTTCGAAAGTTGAAAAATTAGAATATGTTGATTCATTGGCAGTTACTAATGTAGATGATATGGTGGATTATATTTATTCACTTTCTAGTATGACATCATTGACTAATGTGCCCAAACATATAATAAAAGAAATTCTAATGCAAAATTTAACGAATGGAATTTTAAATGTACCAAAAGAATATGGAATGTTCATAGCGTCATAGAAACCGACAATTCCAGTTTTAGTACTGATATATAGAAAGAAAAGAGAGTCTTGAAGGAAATTAAAACAGATTGAACTATGCGACATAGCAGAAATAGCAAAATATGAGTAAAAACATTATGTCATTTTTGGATATACCATAAATGAAAGTTAATATGAATCCGTAAGGAGAAACAGAGATGATAATGACATACGATTTTATATTCTATGCGAGGCGAGATGAAAAATTTATGCATCAAATTAGAGAGTGTATTATAAGTAAAACAGATAGAGAACTTTGTACAGAAATTCATAAATTGCATTTTTATGGAAAAGAGCAATTGGTTATTGTGAAACCATTATCAAAAACTAGTATATTTCATGAGAAAGTTGTTCCGAAGATTATTGATTATCAAACTTTAACAAGAATGTTAGATGGATATTGGGATGAATAGTTACTGTTTATGGTAGGACTTTGCACATGCTGCAAAGTCCGTAAGAATAGGTGTTGGTGGAGAAGAATCCAGCCTTTCGCCGAAGGCGAATCATGAATAGGCGGGATTCCGTAACTGTTTGCACCATAGGTGTGAACAGTTACATGAAATAGAACATGATAAGATAAAGTTTGACATGAACGAATTTGAAAAAATAGAAAGGATTATTATGGATAAAGAAAATGAAGATAAAAACGCTGCCAGACAGGAAATCAGGGCAGTATATACAGACGGGACAATCCGGGTGTATCAGGCGTATACAAAGGAGATTGCAGAACAAGCAGTTCATTTAGGAACATTTGGATCACGATTTAAAATGGAGAGGATGTCATGGATTAAGCCGTCATTTTTATGGATGATGTATCGGTGCGGATGGGCTACCAAAGTGGGGCAGGAAAGAGTATTAGCAATTGATATAAAAAGGTCTGCCTTTGACTATATTGTAAATAATGCGGTTGTATCTTCTTTTCAACAATCAAAAGGTATAAGTTACGAGGAATGGCAGAAACAGATAAAACAATCAGATATTCGTTGTCAGTGGGATCCTGAACGGGATATCTGGGAGAATCCTCTTAATTACCGCTCTATCCAGTTGGGATTGCGTGGAAAAGCTTTATATCAATATGTGAATGATTGGATAGTGGAAATTGAAGATATAACCGAGTATGTTAAAAAATTAGATGAGAAGAAGAGAAATGGAGAGGATATATTAGAGGAACTGCCAAAAGAAAAAATATATTATATTGGAAAAGAAGATAATTGAGGATAAGTATGATACAGGGGGATAAGGTGAGGGATGAAGCACATGATGAAAAATGAAATACATAGAAAGTTGCTGAATGATGCAAATAAAATTTATAAAAAATTTGAAGTAACCAAAATAGAATCTGGGTTGAATATGAACATTTTTACTTTATTGGATATTGAAAAAGCGGAACAATATGTGCATGAAAATATGATATATGCTATTTTGAATTTTAAACCTGAAAAGAAAATTGCAGAAAGATTTGTGAAATGTTTTTTGGAAATCATAGGATTGCCCAAAGCATTTATAAAAGAAGAATGGGAAGTGGAGCATCAATATTTTACATCATCCTATGGTATTATGGATATTTTTATGAAAACAAAGGGAAAGGATAAAAAGTGTATTGTAATCGAGCTAAAAATTGATGCTCTTGATCAGAAACGACAATTGGAAAGATATTGTGACTATGTGAAGCAATGTAATTATAATGATTACCGAATCTTATATCTAACACTAGATGGGAGAAGTGCATCAAAACAAAGTATTGGTAATGTCCAGAGGAGGAAGATAAAAAATATTAGTTTTAGGGATGATATCTGTTGTTGGTTAGAATGTTGCTTGAATATTTGTAAAGAAGAGGAAATTGATACAAGTTTTATCAAACAATATGCGATATTAGTTAATAAACTGACAGGAGAAAATGATATGAATGAAGAAATTTGTAATTTAATAAAAAATAGTGATGATTTACGTGCTGGCATAGAAATTTCAAATTCGCTTTCAAAGATAAAGACAGAGATATTATATGATTTTTTGAGTGCAATAAATAGGGAGTTGCAGAGAAAAGGATTTAAAAATGTTTGTGATGAGGAAGAATTAGAACAAGCAAAAGAATATTATAGTGGGAAATCAGTAATACCATATATGAATTATGTTATTAAGGAATATATTATCAGAGGGAATAAAAAGCTAAATTTAGTTTTGGGCATAGGAGTTAATTACTCTTTATATTATTATTTTGGTTTTCATGTTGATGGAAATTGGGTAGACAGTAATGATATTAAGAAAAGCCAGAAGCGTATATATCAGAAAATTGTAAATGAAATTGAAAGCATGTTAAATATACAGATCAGAGAAAATAATTACACTAGTATTTATTTTCAAAATATTAATGATATACATGGACAGAAATATGATTTTAAACATTTTAGTGATAATTGTGCTGACTTAAAAGAGAAGAAAATATTAAATTCTGAAGCAAGAAGAATCGCAAGAGAAATGGTAGAATATATAAATTGCTTAAAAGATGCATTGTAAGATTATAATCTGCATAATCATTTTTAGAAAAAAGAAAGGATATAAAAAGTATGGGTTATATTAGGGAAGCTACAAAGGTTGTGCATATAGGAAATCAAAAAATAGGAGGAGATAATCCTATTTTGATACAATCTATGACAAATACAAAAACAGAAGATGTAAAAAGTACCGTGGAGCAGATAAAAAGACTTGAGGCAGCAGGATGTGATATTATCCGTTGTGCTGTACCCACTATGGAGGCAGCGAAGGCATTTCGTGAAATTAAGAACCAGATAAATATTCCGCTGGTAGCAGATATACATTTTGACTACTGTTTGGCAATTGCGGCAATAGAGAATGGTGCAGACAAAATACGTATCAATCCGGGAAATATTGGAGATAAGGAAAGAGTACAGGCAGTAGTGGACGCAGCAAAAGAAAAGAATATACCGATTCGTGTTGGAGTAAACAGTGGGTCTCTTGAAAAACATCTGTTGGAAAAATACCATGGAGTAACTGCGGAAGGTATTGTAGAGAGTGCTATAGATAAAGTAAAACTTATAGAGAGTATGGGCTATGATAATTTAGTAGTGAGTATCAAGTCTTCTAATGTATTAATGTGTGTGAAAGCTCATGAGTTGATTGCAAAAGAGATTGCTTATCCGTTGCATGTGGGAATTACAGAATCAGGAACGGTATATTCAGGAAATATTAAATCCTCTGTAGGACTTGGTGCAATTTTATATCAGGGCATTGGAAATACCATTCGTGTCTCCCTTTCTGGAGATCCGGTAGAGGAAATAAAAACAGCAAAACTGGTACTTAAAACACTGGGACTTCGTAGTGGTGGCATTGAAGTGGTTTCCTGTCCAACCTGTGGAAGAACACAGATTGACTTAATTGGTCTGGCAAACCAGGTAGAAGATATGGTAAAGGATATCCCTCTTAATATCAAAGTGGCAGTAATGGGTTGTGTAGTAAATGGTCCGGGAGAAGCCAAGGAAGCAGATATTGGTATAGCTGGCGGAAAGGGAGAAGGGCTTTTGATTAAAAAAGGAGAGATTATCCGTAAGATGCCGGAAGAACAACTGCTGGAAGCCTTAAGAGAGGAACTACTAAACTGGGAGAAGTAGTAGAATATCAGTTACAGTTTACGCATGTGTGAACTGTGACGAATGGTAACAGTTTAGGTAGGTCTGCACACTCCGCTGTGCAGACCGTAAAAAAGACTATAACAGGGATTGGAATTGGGCAATTTACATGCGAAGCTTGCAGGGTTCCGTAACAGGGCAGCCTCCGGCTGATCTGTTACAACGAATGTTGTTGAAAGGAAGGATAAAATGCTATTTTTTGAAGCATTTGAAAATTTAGATGTTAGCAAGGATATGCAGGACTTATTTGCCGGGGTAGAGGTAGAAAAGATTGTGGCATCAAAAAGTGAGAAAAAATTAACCATATTTATTCGTAGTAAGCATCTTCTTACCTATACCATTACTACAAAAATGATTTACCAGCTAAAAAAGCAGATATTTGATGGAGTAATGGAGGAAGTAGTATTCCATGATACCTATGAATTATCAGAGCAATACACACCTGAAAAACTGATGCCTATCTATATGGATAGCTTTTTGCTGGAGCTAAAGGAACAAAGTATTATTGATTTCGAGATTGTAAAAACAGCAGAGTATCGTTTTGAAGGAGATACTTTAATACTTGACTGCGAGCGGAATTTTATGTCTGTTATGCGGGGACAAAGTTTGAAGGAATATTTTCAAAAAGTATTTCTGGAAAGATTTGGATATCAGATAAAGGTAGAGTATGAGTATCATGAGCCGCCAGAGAGGGAAGAAGAGGAAATTATGGTAGTTTCCCTTCCAAAGGCAATGACAGAGAAGATTGAACAAGTAAAAGAGTCAGAAAGCGGAAAAGTACAGGAAACAAAAGTAAGAAGAGAGAGTAAGCCGGCAGTGGAAAAGAAGGAATTCCGTAAGTTTGACAGAAGTAAATCTGCCTACAAAAGAATTCCAGATGATCCGGATTTAATTTACGGACGGCCATTTGATGGAGATAGTACATCCATTAACGAAATTGTAGATGAAATTGGAGAAGTGGTTGTACTTGGTAAGATTCTTAGTAAAGAAGAACGGGAGATCCGGAATGAAAAGACCATTATAATTTTTAATGTGACCGATTTTACGGATACGATTTCTGTAAAAATATTTCTTCGCAATGACCAAGTCCCAGAAGTATCTGGAGGGCTTGCAAAAGGAAACTTTATTAAACTTAAAGGAATGGCAGTATTCGACCGTTTTGATAAAGAGATTACTATTGGATCTGTAATAGGAATCAAAACCATTGCTGATTTTACTACAAAACGTGAGGATAACAGTGCAGAAAAACGTGTGGAGCTTCATGCACATACCTTAATGAGTGATATGGATGCTGTGGTGGATGTAAAGACCATGATTAAGCGTGCCAAGGCATGGGGGCATAAGGCGATTGCCATTACCGACCATGGTGTGGTGCAGTCTTTTACCGAAGCGGCACATTGTCTTAGTAAAGATGATGATTTTAAAGTAATCTATGGTATGGAAGGTTATCTGGTAGATGATCTGAAAGATATTGTAGTAAACGATAAAGGGCAGTCCCTGGATGCACCTTGTGTGGTATTTGATATTGAAACCACTGGTTTTGGTGCCAATAAAGACCAGATTATTGAGATTGGTGCCGTAAAGGTGGTAGAAGGAAAAATAGTAGAAAAATACAGTACCTTTGTTAATCCGGATATTCCCATACCTTTTGAGATTGAACAATTGACAGGAATTCATGATGAGATGGTTATGGATGCCCCTATGATAGATGTGGTATTACCAGAGTTTTTGGAATTTTGTAAAGATTGTGTACTGGTTGCCCATAATGCATCCTTTGATGTTGGATTTATCCGTACTAAGGCTGCCATGCAGGGGATAGATACGGATTTTACAGTAGTGGATACCGTTGGGCTTGCCAGAATGTTACTGCCACATTTAAGTAAATTTAAGTTAAATATTGTGGCAAAAGAATTAAATGTAAGTCTGGAAAGTCATCACAGGGCAGTAGATGATGCTGGGGCCACCGCAGATATTTTTGTGAAATTTATAGAAATGTTAAAAGACAAAAATATTTATAGCTTAAAAGAGGTAAATGAGCAGGCATCTCTGTCACCAGATGTAATCAAAAAACTTCCAACTTATCATGTGATTCTCCTTGCGAAAAATGACCTTGGGAGAATTAACCTATACCGCTTAGTATCAAAATCACATATAGAATTTTATAACCGCAGACCAAGAATACCAAAAAGTCTTTTAGAAGAAAACAGGGAAGGAATTCTGATAGGATCTGCCTGTGAGGCAGGAGAGTTATATCAGGCAATTCTTCGGAAAGAATCAAAAGAAGAAATTATACGATTAGTAAAGTTTTATGATTATTTGGAGATTCAACCATTAGGGAACAATGAATTTATGAAACGTTCTGATAAGTATGACATTGAATCAGACGAGGATTTGATGGAGATAAACAGAACCATTATAGATTTGGCAGATGAATACAATAAGTTAGTAGTGGCTACTTGTGATGTACATTTTCTTGACCCGGAGGATGAAGTATACCGGCGGATTATTATGGCAGGAAAGGGGTTTGCAGATGCCGATTTCCAGCCGCCTCTTTATCTTAGAACCACAGAGGAGATGTTGGAAGAATTTAGATATTTAGGGGCAGAAAAGGCAAAAGAAGTTGTAATTACCAATACCAATAAAATTGCAGATATGATAGAGCGGATTAGCCCAGTCCGCCCAGACAAGTGTCCGCCCATCATTGAAAACTCTGATAAGGATTTAAGACAGATTTGTTATGATAAGGCACATTCCATGTACGGACCGGATTTGCCAGAACAAGTATCCAGCAGATTGGATAGGGAACTGAATTCTATTATTGGAAATGGTTTTGCCGTAATGTATATTATTGCACAAAAGCTGGTGTGGAAGTCCAATGAAGATGGATATCTGGTGGGTTCCAGAGGTTCAGTAGGTTCTTCTTTTGTGGCAACTATGTCAGGAATTACCGAGGTAAATCCTCTTCCGGCACATTATTATTGTACAAATTGTTTCTATTCTGACTTTGATTCGGATTTAGTAAAATCTTATGCTGGGAAATCTGGATGTGATATGCCAGATAAGGTTTGCCCTAAATGTGGAGAAATGTTAAGTAAAGATGGTCATGAAATCCCATTTGAAACGTTTCTTGGGTTCTATGGAGATAAAGAGCCGGATATTGACTTGAATTTTTCAGGAGAATACCAAAACCATGCCCATGATTATACAGAAGTTATTTTTGGTGCGGGACAGACCTTCCGTGCAGGAACTATTGGTACATTAGCAGAAAAGACAGCTTTTGGATATGTCTACAAATATTTTGAAGAAAAAGAAATACATAAAAGAAGGGCAGAGATGGAGAGGATTGCACAGGGATGTGTAGGAGTACGTCGTACAACGGGACAGCATCCGGGAGGAATTGTGGTACTGCCAATCGGGGAAGAGATTTATTCCTTTACGCCAGTACAGCGGCCCGCAAATGATATGACTACCCAGACCATTACTACCCACTTTGATTACCACTCCATTGACCATAACTTACTAAAACTTGATATACTTGGACACGACGATCCTACCATGATTCGAATGTTGGAGGATTTGACAGGAGTGAATGCACAGACCATCCGGTTTGATGATGAAAAGGTATTGTCTTTGTTTAAAGACCTTAGTGCATTAAAGATTACAAAAGAGGATTTAGATGGCTGTGATTTAGGCTCCCTTGGAGTGCCGGAGTTTGGAACAGAATTTGTTATGCAGATGTTGCGGGATACAAAACCAAAGAGTTTTTCAGATTTGGTGCGTATTTCTGGATTATCCCACGGTACAGATGTGTGGCTGAATAATGCTCAACACTTTATTGAACAGGGAAAATGTGAACTTTCTACAGCGATTTGTACCAGAGATGATATTATGACTTATTTGATTCATACTGGAGTAGAAAATGGACTTGCCTTTAAGATTATGGAGAGTGTCCGTAAGGGAAAAGGATTGCAGGAACACATGGAAAAAGCCATGGAGGAAGCAGGAGTGCCAGATTGGTATATGGAATCCTGTAAGAGAATTAAATACATGTTCCCAAAAGCACATGCGGCAGCTTATGTCATGATGGCATTCCGTATAGCATATTTTAAAGTATATTATCCGTTGGCATATTACGCAGCATTTTTTAGTATTCGTGCATCTTCCTTTAACTATGAGCTTATGTGTCTGGGAAGAGAGCGGCTGGAATATCATATGGCAGACTACAAGAAAAGAAGCAATGAATTAACCGCAAAGGAGCAGGATACCTTGAAGGATATGAAACTGGTGCTTGAAATGTATGCCAGAGGATATGAATTTATGCCAATTGACATCTACCGTGCAACGGCAAGGTATTTTCAGATTATAGATGGAAAACTGATGCCTTCCTTAAGTACCATTGATGGATTGGGAGATAAGGCGGCAGACGGTGTGGTAGAAGCAGCAAAAAATGGAAAATTTTTGTCACAGGAAGATTTCAAGCAGCGTTGTAAGGTGAGTGGAACAGTAACTGAGTTAATGGCAGATCTTGGATTGCTGGGAGATTTGCCAATTTCAAACCAGATGTCACTGATGGATTTCTTTAATGCATAAGGTAAATCTATTCATTGCTTTGAGTGGCATTATTTTGTATAATAGAGTTATTATTAGGGATAATATTTAAGTGAATCATAGCTGGTAATCGTTCCAAACATAACAGTTAAAAGAAATGAGAAAAGGGGTGTTATTATGGCACAAACTTCGGTAAATATTTCTATGGATGAAGAATTAAAAGAAAATATGGAGCAGACATGTCAAGAACTTGGAATGAATATGACTACAGCATTTACCATATTTGCGAAAAAGATGACAAGAGAAAAAAGAATTCCATTTGATGTATCTGTTGATCCGTTTTATTCTGAAAGCAATATGGCACATTTGCATAGAGGCGTGGAAGCTCTTAACAACGGAAAAGGTGTTGAACATGAAATTATTGAGGTAGATGAATGAAAAAGATTTGGTTTGATGAAGCATGGGAAGATTACACCTATTGGCAGACACAAGATAAAAAGACACTAAAGCGGATTAATATGTTACTGAAAGATATTGAGAGAGGGAATTTTGATGGAATTGGAAAACCAGAGCCATTAAAAGGGGAATTAAGTGGATTTTGGAGCAGAAGAATTGACAGTGTAAATAGACTTGTATATCGGATTTGTGGGGATGTAATAGAAATTGTTTCCTGTAAGGGACATTATGAGTAACCGTTCAGGTAGGTCTGCACTGGTATCATTATGAGGTATAGCTGGTATAAAAGAAAGGATGTGGATAGTATGATAAATGGAATGCAAAATAATTTACCAAATTTTACCATGAATACAATTGGTAACTTAGGAAGGTCTTCAGAAAAAGGGATAGAATATCTTGGAAACCCGGCAGCAGAAGTACAACAGGGAACAGGTATTCCGGTAACAGAGGCAGGAAAAACAGAAGGTGTTGATAAAGAACAGAATACTAGTGGTTCTAAAAGGGTACAGCCTTCAGAGTGCCAGACTTGTAAGAACCGGAGATATCAGGATGGTTCAGATGAGATGGTTTCCTTTAAAAGTCCTGGAAAGATAAAACCAGAGGAGGCTTATGCAAAAGTAATGGGGCATGAGCAGGAGCATGTATCCAATGCCAGAGCGGAAGGGCGGAAAGAGAATAAGGAGTTGGTATCTGCCACCGTTACTTTACATACTTCCATCTGCCCGGAATGTGGAAGAGTTTATATTTCTGGAGGAACTACAAAAACCACCATGCGGACATATAATGAGGATGCCTTTAGCCAGAATTTAAAATCAATGGAGAAAGAAGCTGCTACTGGAGATAATGTGGATGAATATGCTTAGGATATGGAATTAAATTGCGGAAATTGAGTTCGAATGACCTTTTGTAAAGTGGATGGAATAATGGATATTTATTAAAAGCATTAAAGACTCTGGATATAAAAAAAGATGAGATTGGTTAAAAATATATTTTGTAACTGTTCAGAACCATGAACAGTTACGTTTAAGCCCATAATAATTCGCCTTCGGCGAAAGGGCTTAAACCTTACAAAATTTACTTTTTCTTACGAAACACGCAGTAAATGCGTGTTTCTATCTAAATAGTTACTATATTTTTTAAAATCTAGGTGCGTTTACCATGTATATCAATGAACCAATCCTTGATGAAAAGGTATATTTTGGCAGGTACTTACTTAATATGAGTACCTGCTATTACATATAAATGACAAAAGTATGGAAACTATTGATTAATAAAAAATTGAATAATTGAAAAAAATCTGTGATGAATTGCATTGCAATATTGGAGATATTGTGGAGTTTGTAAAGAAATAAATTGTGTCAGCAGTGCTGACACAATTACATAGAACGGAGAATGAATCTAAAGGAGAACGTACATGATAGATACTAAGAAAGAACAGGAAAGAGACGAATTACATCGTGCTATTTGGGCAATAGCGGATGAACTTCGTGGAGCGGTAGATGGATGGGATTTCAAGAATTATGTTTTGGGAACTATGTTTTATCGTTATATTTCTGAAAATCTGACAAATTATATTAATCAGGGTGAAATCGAATCTGGAAATCTGGATTTTGATTATGCCAAGATGTCTGACGAAGATGCAGAAGAAGCTAGACAAGGACTTGTAGAAGAAAAGGGATTTTTTATCTTACCTAGCGAGTTATTCTGCAATGTGCTTGATAGAGCATCAGAAGATGAAAATCTTAATGAGACACTTGAGAGTGTATTTAGACATATTGAAGAGTCTGCACAGGGAAGTAAGTCTGAAGGAAGTTATGCAGGTTTATTTGATGATTATGATGTAAATAGTAATAAGCTTGGTTCTACTGTAGCCAAAAGAAATGAGAAGTTAGTTAAGCTGCTTAGTGGAGTTGCAAATATGAACCTTGGTAGTGTGCATGACCATGATATTGACGCATTTGGCGATGCGTATGAGTACCTTATGACTATGTATGCTAGCAATGCGGGAAAATCTGGTGGAGAGTTTTTCACGCCTGCCGATGTATCTGAGTTGCTTACCAGACTTGGAACTGTTGGAAAGACAGAGATTAATAAGGTATATGATCCAGCTTGTGGAAGTGGTTCGCTTCTTTTAAAAGCTTTAAAAATTCTTGGTAAAGATGCAGTTCGAAATGGATTTTTTGGTCAAGAAATTAATATTACTACATATAACTTATGCAGAATTAACATGTTCTTACATGATGTCGGGTTTGATAAGTTTGATATTGCATGTGAGGATACATTGACGGCACCACAGCACTGGGATGATGAACCATTTGAACTTATCGTATCGAATCCACCGTATTCTATAAAGTGGGCAGGGAATGAGGATGCAACTCTTATCAACGATCCAAGATTTGCACCGGCAGGTGTGCTTGCTCCAAAAAGCAAGGCTGACCTTGCTTTTATTATGCATAGTCTGTCTTGGCTTGCATCAAACGGAACTGCTGCAATTGTTTGCTTCCCAGGTATTATGTATCGTGGTGGTGCCGAGCAGAAAATTAGAAAATATTTAGTAGATAATAACTATGTAGATTGTATTATCCAATTACCAAGCAACTTATTCTTTGGAACATCTATTGCAACCTGCATCATGGTGATGAAAAAGAATAAGACTGATAATAAGACTTTATTTATAGATGCAAGTAACGAATGTGTAAAGGTAACGAATAATAATAAGCTGACACCGGAAAATATTGATAAAATTATAGATACATTTACTAAGAGAGAAGAAGTAAAACATTTTACGCATCTGGCAAGTTATGAAGAAGTTGCCGAAAATGATTACAATTTATCTGTATCCACTTATGTTGAGGCAAAGGATACCAGAGAAAAGATTGATATCAAGAAATTAAATGCTGAGATTGAAGAAATTGTAGCACGTGAACAGATGCTTCGTGACGAGATTGCAAAAATAATTGCAGAAATCGAGGTGTAGGATGAACGAAAAAAAATTTGATTTTTTGATATATAGTTCTGCCGATGAAGAAGTATCTGTTAATGCACTTGTAAAAGATGAAACAATATGGCTTACGCAAAAAGCAATGGCTGAGCTGTTTGGTTGTTCTACAGATAATATATCTTTGCATTTGAAAAATATCTTTGCAGAGGGAGAATTGGAAGAAAATCGAACTGCCGAGGAAATCTCGGTAGTTCAAACTGAAGGTACAAGACAAGTAAAACGTAAACAGAAGTTCTATAATCTGGATGCCATTATTTCTGTCGGATATCGTGTGAATTCCAGAAGAGCCACACAGTTCCGTATCTGGGCAACCAGTGTTCTGAAGGAATATATGACAAAGGGTTTTGTGCTAGATGATGAACGTCTAAAACAAGGAAAAACAGCATTTGGAACAGACTATTTCAAAGAATTGCTCGAGAGAGTACGTTCTATTCGTGCAAGCGAGAGACGTATCTGGCAACAGATTACAGATATTTTTGCAGAATGCAGTATTGATTATGATAAGAATTCGCCAGTTACTAGAGATTTTTATGCTATGGTACAAAACAAATTTCATTATGCCATTACTGGTCAGACCGGTGCAGAGATTGTTTATACGCATGCGGATAGCGAAAAAGAAAATATGGGATTGACCACATGGAAGAATGCTCCAGATGGTCGAATCTTAAAATCAGATGTGGCAGTTGCGAAAAACTATCTTGACGAGAAACAGATTAGAAGATTAGAGAGATCTGTTACAGGATATTTTGACTATGTAGAAGATCTTATTGAAGATGAAAATGTCTTTACTATGGAAGATTTTGCTAAAAGCATCAATGAATTTCTTGCTTTTAGAAGATATGACATCCTAGAAGGTAAGGGGAAAATATCTGCAAAAGATGCAAAGGAAAAGGCAGAAATGGAATATGATATCTTTAATAAGCATCAAAAAATTAATTCAGATTTTGATAAAGAAGTGAAAAAGATGTTGGATAAAGGTAAAGTGTAAGAGTGAAATCGCAATAGAGTTGGAACACATGTGTTTCAATTGCGTGTGAAAAATAGAAATGCAGATTCTTATATTTGCAATTGGAAAGAAGTGATGAAATGAGCAGATTAGATGAATTAATTCAGGAACTTTGTCCTGATGGATGTGAATATAAAGCATTTGGTGATATTGCATCAATTAGCAGAGGTGCATCACCAAGACCAATTAAAAACTTTATCACAACATCGAAAGATGGTGTAAATTGGATAAAAATCGGTGATGTTGCTGTTGGTAACAAATATATTACAAGTGCGAAAGAGAAAATTACTCCTGAAGGTGCCAAAAAGTCAAGATGGGTAAAAAAAGGAGATTTTATTTTGTCAAATTCCATGAGTTTTGGAAGACCATATATTCTTGATATTGACGGCTGTGTACACGATGGATGGCTTGTGATTACAGATTTTAATGAAATGTATATAACCGATTTTCTTTACTATTTGTTAAATTCAAATAATGTACAAAACGAAATGAAGAAGCGAGCTTCTTTTGGTGGAGCTGTCCAAAATCTAAATGCAGATATCGTAAGAGATTTGCAGCTTCCTGTACCTCCACTGGAGGTACAACATGAAATAGTCCATATTTTGGACAGTTTTACGTTACTTACAGCCGAACTTACAGCTGAACTTACAGCTGAACTTACAGCTCGTAAGAAACAGTATGAATTTTACAGAGATGACCTATTAGCATTTAAAGGAGAGATTCCAAAGGTAACACTTGGAGAAATTGCAACAGATATTTACAGAGGTTCCGGAATTAAGCGTGATGAGGTTGCTGAGGATGGAATACCCTGTGTTCGCTATGGGGAAATCTATACTCAATATAATACTTGGTTTGAGGAATGTGTATCACACACTCATCTAGAAAATGTTTCCAGCCCAAAGTGGTTTGAGCATGGAGACATTCTCTTTGCTATTACAGGTGAGAGCGTAGAAGACATTGCAAAGTCTGTCGCTTACTTAGGACATGAAAAGTGTTTGGCAGGTGGGGATATTGTAGTATTAAAGCATAAACAGGAACCACGTTATTTAGCACACGTGCTTGCGACATATGAAGCGAGACAGCAAAAGAGCAAAGGAAAAATCAAGAGTAAGGTGGTGCATTCAAGTGTACCAGATATTAAACAGATAGAAATACCTTTGCCATCATTGGAAGTACAGAAAAAGTATGCAGATGTATTAGATAATTTTGAGAAAATCTGTAATGACTTAAATATTGGTCTGCCAGCAGAAATAGAAGCACGAAAAAAACAATATGAATTTTATCGTGATGCACTCTTGACATACGCCGCAACAGGCGAGATAATCTCTAGACAGACAGACAGACAGACAGACAGACAGACAGACAGACAGACAGACAGACAGA